>CALKUG010000143.1 GCA_937996765.1 uncultured Ignavibacteria bacterium | reverse complement strand
TAAATGAAATTGATGTGCTTGGGTTGAATGGGTTAGGATAATTTTGTCCTAATTCAAATGAGGTAGCTGTTGTTACATCAACGTTAATTTCGTTTGAGTAAGCAAATGAACCATCAAAATCAACCTGTCTTAAACGGTAGGTATATGAACCTGCTGTTACGTTATCAACAAATGAATAATCAGTAATTTCAGTGGTTGTGCCTTTTCCTGAAACAAAACCAACGGTAGCAAAATCAGCACCTTCAGCTTTGCGTTCAACTTCGAAACCTTTATTGTTAAGTTCAGAAGCAGTTATCCAGCTTAAAGAAACGGTTGAACCGTTTACAGATGAAGAGAAAGATGTAAGTTCAACAGGGAGTGCAACATCACTCCATGTTTGTGATACACGAATACCATCGATTACAAAATCAGGGACTGATGAAGCTTGACGAATTGCAAAAGCGTTAAGTGTATCTACGCCTGCTGTTACAAAGTTTGTAACTTCAGGAGCTCCTGCTTCTAATTCGCTTGCGGGGACATTAGTTTTAACCCAGATCCAAGTAGAATCGTTACCACCAGTATTAATTTTGTATTTACAAACTGCAAGGTAGGTGGTGTTAACATCAAAACCAGTTGAAGAATATGAGGCTGTGCTTGTATTACTAACACCAACATTAAATTTGCCACCGCCAAGTGTTTTAAAGAAAACACGAGCTGCAAAGCGGGTAAATGCAGAGTCATTATCTCTCACACCAATATGTAATGGATAACCACCAGAATAAACTACGTCTTCAGTTATTTTAAATAAAAACGAGAAGTAAACAACCGACCCATCACCTGTAATTGGGGTTGTAAAAGGTTTGTTGTAATCTAAGCTGATACCTTTTACAGTGGCTGCAAAACCTGAGTTTGAATAATAACCGGGCATTGTTAATGAAGTACCATCAACAACTATTGAATCGGTGGTACCGCTATGTTTGGTCCAACCATTATTAAAGATATATCCGGATGTTGGGAAGTTTTCCTCGAGGAGTAAAGTCTGTGCGTTGAGACTTACCAAGGAAACAAAAAGAAAGAGTGCAATAGTAACTTTTTTCATATATAATCCTTACTTTTAAATAAAACGCTTGGCAATATATGAAATATCGAAACAAAAGTCGTTGTTAATTGGTTAATACAAATAACCTCTCGAAATCAATAAAGGAACAATTATGATTAAGGCATATGCAGCATTTGAAGCAGGTAAACCACTTGGGCTTTTTGAATATCAGGAACGTGAATTAAAACCGCATGATGTGGAGATTTCAATATCCCATTGTGGTGTTTGCCATAGTGATTTGCATTTGGTAAATAACGATTGGGGGATGTCGCACTATCCGATGGTCCCGGGTCACGAGATTATCGGAAAAGTTGTTGCGGTGGGTTCAGCGGTAACGGAACTAACGCTCGGTGAACGAGTGGGTGTGGGTTGGCAATGTGGTTCATGTTTTGATTGCGAATATTGCGAAACGGGTCACGAGAACCTTTGCGCAAAACAGCAAGCAACCTGCGTAGGAAACTTTGGCGGTTTTGCTGATGCTGTTGTTGTAGATAGCAGATTTGCTTTCAGAATACCCGATGCTTTAAACTCTGCAAATGCGGCTCCCTTACTCTGTGGCGGAATAACCGTGTTTGCTCCTATGAAACGTGATGGTGTTAAAGCCGGCATGAAGGTAGGCGTAATCGGGATTGGCGGACTTGGACACTTTGCACTACAATTCGCATCAAAGATGGGTGCAGAAGTTACTGCATTTTCAACTTCTCCTAATAAAGAAGCTGAGGCAATGAAGTTAGGTGCACATCGTTTTGTGGTAAGCTCAGACCCTGCGGCAATGGCAAAAGAGAAAAATAAGCACGATTATATTATTTCCACAGTAAGCGCGGATATCAATTGGATGAACTTTATGGCTGCACTAAAGCCTAATGGAAAACTTACCGTTGTTGGCGCCGCCCCTTCGCCACTTGCAATACCTGCGTTTGCACTCATAGGCGGACAAAAATCAATAGGCGGTAGTGCAATTGGTTCGAGAGCAGCAATTAAGGAAATGTTAGAGTTTGCTGCCAATCACAATGTGGGTGCAATTATTGAAGAGTTGCCAATGTCACGCGCAAACGAGGCCTTGGAAAAAGTACAGAACAATACCGCACGGTACAGAATGGTTTTAAGCAACTCATGATAAATTTCTAAAATCCAAAAATGGACCATTTTTATCTAAATCAGTGAAAACTATTGAGGGATTTTTTTTGAAGAAAGCAAGAAATAAGCTATCTTTGATTCCGACCTTTTGAAAGTTTGGCTTCGCCAAAATTCTCTCAAGCAAAATCACATTCACAATACACAAAATGAGTTCCGCCGTGAAGAACAAAGTTAAATTTATTTTTGTAACCGGTGGCGTTATTTCCTCTATTGGAAAAGGAATTGCCGCTGCCTCGTTGGGTTTACTTTTAAAGCAAAGGGGATATAGGGTAACCATTCAGAAATTCGACCCTTATATTAACGTTGACCCGGGTACTATGAATCCCTTTCAACACGGCGAAGTTTATGTTACCGATGACGGTGCCGAGACCGATTTGGATTTAGGCCATTACGAGCGTTTCTTAGATGTAAACATGGGCAGAATTAACAACAACACCAGCGGTCAGGTTTATAACGAAGTAATTACTAAAGAACGCAGAGGGGATTATCTTGGCGGAACCGTGCAAGTTGTACCTCACATTACCGACGAGATTAAACAAAGAATGTGCAAACTTGCCGATTCCGGTGATTACGACATCGTACTTACAGAAATTGGCGGAACTGTGGGCGATATTGAAAGCTTGCCGTTTATTGAGTCAATTCGTCAACTGATGCATGAGCTTGGTAGGAAAAATACACTATCTATTCATGTTACTTATGTTCCATACATCAAAGCCGCAGAAGAACTTAAAACAAAACCAACACAGCATAGTGTAAAAACACTACTGAGTTTCGGAATACAACCGGATATTTTGATTTGTCGCTCTGAAAAGAAACTTTCACGTGATATTCGCAATAAAATTGGCTCTTTTTGTAACGTTGACCCTAAAGCTGTAGTATCTGCGTATGATTGTGCTTCTATTTACGAAGTTCCGATTGTACTGTTTAAGGAAAAATTAGATGTTTTTGTTGCAAAGAGATTAAAACTTGCTGAGCGAAAAATTAAACTTGATGATTGGACTCAATTAGTCGAACAGATTAAAAATCCAAGCAAAGATGTAAAGATTGCTATCTGTGGAAAATATACTGACTATCATGATGCCTACAAAAGTATATTAGAATCTTTTGTGCACGCCGGTGCTGAAAACGATGCAAAGGTTTCGGTACAATGGATTAACGCTGAAGAAGTTACCCCCGAAACAGCCCCAAGCTTGTTTGCCGAAAGCAATGGAATTTTAATACCCGGTGGTTTTGGAGAACGCGGGGTAGAGGGAAAAATTTCAGCTATACAATTTGCCCGTGAGAATAAAGTACCATTTTTTGGGATTTGTTTAGGTTTACAATGTGCGGTAATTGAGTTTGCAAGAAATGTATGCGGCATAACTAAGGCCCATAGTGCCGAATTTAAGAAAAATAAATATTCTGTTATCGATCTGATGAACGAGCAGAAATCTGTTAAAAATCTTGGTGGCACCATGCGTTTAGGAAAATACGATTGTTCAATAACCAAAAAAACTAAAGCATACGAAGCATATAAAAAAGAGTTGATTTCCGAAAGACATCGCCATAGATATGAAGTGAACAACGAATTTCGTGAGATTCTTTCGACCAACGGATTGCAATTCAGCGGACTTTCACCTGACGGCAATCTTGTTGAAATTATCGAAATTCCGGAGCATCCGTGGTTTGTGGGATGCCAATTTCACCCTGAATTGAAGTCGCGTGCAACCAAAGCACACCCGCTATTCAGAGAGTTTATAAAAGCAGCTGTAGAAATTAAATACAAAGAAAAAGTTGTAAAATCACAGAAAAATTAAAAAAAAGGGTAAAAATTCATTATTTTTGCCCCTACAAATAATATTTTTTTACTTTTATAACTGCTTCGCATTTGGTACATTTCTTAGTTGAAACTTTGAAAATCGCTGTTTTTGTCTCAGGCAGAGGTTCAAACCTTAGGGCTTTAGTGTCATCTGAATTCCATGGTCGTGACTACGAAGTAGTGTTGGTAGTGAGCGACAAAAAAGAGTGCCCCGCATTTGAATTTGCACAGAAACATAAAATCCCCGTGCACCACTTTTCACACAGCAAAGAGGTGTATGCACAAGCGGTACCAACGCTTGTAAATCTCCTTGAATCCTGCGGAGTTGAGTTAATCGTATTAGCCGGTTATCTCAAACTTATACCAGTCGAAATTATTACTCGTTTCAGAAAGAAGATAATTAATATTCATCCGGCCCTATTACCCGATTACGGTGGCAAAGGCATGTACGGTATGAATGTTCACCAAGCGGTTTTTGAAGCAAAAGAAAAATTCAGTGGTCCCACGGTACACTATGTTGACGAAGAATACGACCGTGGCGAAATAATAGAACAGGTTTCTATTGACGTGACCGAAGCAAAATCATCAGAAGAAATTGCTCGTATAGTTTTAGAACAAGAACATAAAATATTACCACGAGTTGTAAGTTCTATAGCTCGAGAGAAAAAATAAAATGAAAAAATACGCACTGATAAGTGTATCCGATAAATCCGGCATTGTTGAATTGGGCAAGGCACTTACAGAACACGGCTTTACTTTATTGGCAACCGGTAACACAGCAAAACTGCTCCGTGAGCAAGAGCTTGCCGTAACAGAGGTGAGTGATTTTACAGGATTCCCTGAAGTATTCGACGGAAGAGTGAAAACGCTTCAACCAAAAGTTTTTGGCGGAATATTATTCCGCAGAGATAACAATGAAGACAAGATTCAAGCTGAGCAGCACGCGATAGAACGCATTGATGTTGTTTGTGTAAATCTCTATCCCTTTGCAAAAGTTGCCGCGGATAGCAGATCAACCGAAGAAGAATTAATTGAGAATATTGATATTGGCGGACCCTCGCTTATTCGCGCAGCTGCTAAAAATCATTTGTATGTTTCGGTTCTCACATCACCCAATCAATACCGAGCATTTATTTCGGAATTGGAGCAGGGAAGTGGCATCTCCGTTGCCTCAAACAAAAAACTTGCACTCGAAGCATTTGCTTATACCGCTGCATACGACACACACATAGCAAATGTTCTTGAGGAACGCTTTGTTTATAGCTCAGGTGATATGCGTGTGAATCATAAAAAAATTAAAGAACTCCGTTATGGAGAAAATCCTCATCAACACGCTGAGTTATATGGTTCGTTCTTCGAGTATTTTGAACAAATACACGGCAAAGAACTATCATACAACAACATATTAGATATGGTTGCTTCAGCAGAATTAGTTGAAGAATTACCAAAGCCTGCTTGTGCAATAATCAAACACAATAACCCTTCAGGTGTAGCTGTAGGGGTAAGCAGTTTAGAAGCATACAACAAAGCCCTCGTTTGTGATTCCGTATCAGCATTTGGCGGAATAGTTGCTTTTAATACCGCTGTGGATGAAACCGTTGCCGAACAATTAAATGCAATTTTTCTTGAAGTAGTTATAGCACCTGAATACACTGAAGGGGCATTGGAGTTACTCAAAAAGAAAAAAGATAGACGGCTTATCATACAAAAAAGAAGCGTTCTTGAGAATGGACATTCGTACAGACAAGTGCCGGGTGGATTGTTACGCCAGGAAACTGATAAGATTACCAAAGATTTTGATAATTTAAAACAAGTTACTTCACTACCGGTGACACCGGAACAGATGAATGATTTGAAACTTGCATGGGTAGTTGCAAAGCACGCAAAATCCAATGCAATAGTTTTTGTAAAAAACGGTGCAACCGTAGGAATTGGAGCCGGACAGGTTTCGAGAATTGATTCAGTGAAAATTGCAGGAATGAAAGCAAAAGAATTTAAGCTTGAATTGGAAGGTGCAGTAGCTGCATCTGACGCATTTTTCCCTTTCCCAGATGGAGTGGAGCAAATTGCTGAGTATGGTATAAAAGCAATTGTGCAACCCGGCGGTTCTGTTCGGGATGATGATGTATTTGCGACCGCAGAAACGCTGGGGTTATGTATGGTATTAACAGGAATTAGACACTTTAAACACTAAGGAATTTTCAATGGGCGTATTTGACTTTTTATCTACAGATATTGCTATGGATTTGGGTACGGCAAATACCCTTATTCACGTAAAAGGAAAAGGGATTGTACTTAACGAGCCCTCGATTGTAGCTTTTGACCACAATACAAAAAAGATTATAGCTTTGGGTCGTGAAGCAAAAGAAATGATGGGAAAAGAGCATCGCGAGATTCGTGTAACACGACCCATGCGCGATGGAGTTATTGCAGATTTTGAAATTGCAGAAGGAATGATTAAAGCATTTATCAAAAAAGTAAATGCCGGTTTCCTCAGTAGCAGAAGAATTGTGATAGCAGTACCAAGCGGAGTAACTGAAGTTGAGAAACGTGCCGTAAGGGATTCAGCTGAACACGCAGGCGCAAAAGAAGTGCACTTGATCAGCGAACCCATGGCTGCTGCAATAGGCATAGGAATTAACGTTGAAGCCGCAGTTGGTAATATGATTATTGATATTGGTGGCGGTACTACAGAAATTGCTGTGATAGCACTTTCCGGTATCGTTGAAGAAGAATCAATTCGTGTGGCGGGTGATGATATGAACTACGCCATAATGCAATACTTCAAACGCAATCACAATATACTTATTGGTGAAAAAACTGCCGAAGCTATTAAGTGCGAAGTAGGTAGTGCAATACCTTTACGTGAGGAATTAACTATTTCGGTAAAGGGTCGCGATCTTGTTGCAGGTGTTCCTAAAACAACCGAGGTTTCATCAGTTGAGATACGCGAAGCATTAAACGAATCTGTTACCCAAATGGTAGATGCAGTGTTGCAAATTCTTGAACGTACTCCTCCAGAGCTTTCCTCCGATATTTTAGACCGCGGTGTTATGCTCACCGGTGGTGGTGCATTGTTAAAAGGACTTGATGAACGCATTCGTCTCGAAACTAATCTCCCTGTGCATGTTGCCGAGAATCCGTTAACAGCAGTTGTGCGCGGAACCGGTAAAGTTATCGAGAATCTTTCCAAATATTCTCAGGTGTTAATCCGTAATAGACGGTATTAATGATTAAAGTCCTCACGAAGTTTATTGAGAGAAGCAGAACTTATATTCTGTTCGCTTCTCTCTTGTTTTCGAGTTTGCTTTTAACCTCGATAAGTGAGAACCCTGCCATAAGCAGTTTTAGATCGTTTTTATTTACGGGATTTGCCTCAGTAAGCTATGTGCTTTCCTCCGTTTTTTCATTTCCCCGCATTGCCGAAGAAAACGAAATGCTTCGTGCGGAAAACGCACGGCTAATGTTTGAGAATTCGAGGTTAAGGGATTACCGTTTTGAAAACACAGAATTAAAAGAGCTACTTGGGCTCAAAGATACTATTCCCTACGATTTGCAACCTTGCCGCATAACATCAAAATCTTTCCTTACATCGGAAGTTAATTTTAGCATAGATGTTGGTAGCAAATCAGGCATCAAAGTTGGGATGCCGGTTGTTAATCATGCCGGACTTGTTGGCATTGTGTATCAGACTTCCGGGAGCCATTCTATTGTAAGGACACTCAAAAACGTTAATTTAAAACTGGTTGTTCAAGATCAATTTAATCGCTTTCACGGAATACTACGTTGGAACGGCGAGCATCTCTCAATAATCAATTTGCCAAAAACTGCTGATTTAAAAGTGGGGGATTTGATAATAACTTCGGATATAAGTTCGGTGATAACTGTGCCGCTGCCTGTTGGGAAA
>CALKUG010000142.1 GCA_937996765.1 uncultured Ignavibacteria bacterium | reverse complement strand
GTTTACCCGTATATGGCTTATGAGATTATCCGAGAAAGCTTTGCCGAAGGTGAGTGGATTGAGAAGCTCAGTAATTACAGACACGCTCTGGAAAAGGGTTTGCTGAAGATTATGAGCAAGATGGGAATTTCCACGTTTGCCAGTTACCATGGCAGTATGCTGTTTAATTCGATTGGTGTTTCGGATGAAGTTTTGGATAAGTATTTCCCCTCGGTTCGCGGAGCTTTGGGCGGATTGACTCTTGAGCAGATGTTGTTAGCCATGATTGAACGACACGACAAAGCTTTTAATCTGGGCGGAACCCTTGAAGAGGTTGGCAGATTCCGTTTTCGAAAGGATGGCGAGCAGCACGGGTTTTCGCCTTCTGTGTTTAAAACCATTCAGAACACGGCTATGGCTAAAGGGCTGAAGTTTGATGATGACCGCACTGCGCCTGTGTATGTCCGTGATTTGTTTGATGTGAAACGCGCCGCTGCATTCAACGCACCCGATACCTGCGAAGCCAAAGAAGATATTATAAAGCGCTTTGGCTTGGGCGCAATTTCGTTTGGAGCCATATCCGAAGAGGTGCATCGTACGCTTGCACGCGCCGCGGCCTTGTTGGGTATGCGTTCTAACACAGGCGAGGGTGGTGAGCAGAAGGATAGGTATAATCATTCTAATCCCGATAAGAGCGAGAATTGTTACACCAAACAGATTGCGAGCGGAAGGTTTGGCGTTACCGCGCACTACCTCAGTGCCGCGCGTGAAATACAGATTAAAGTAGGGCAAGGAGCTAAGCCCGGTGAGGGCGGACAGTTACCCGGCGAGAAGGTAACGCTTTCGATTGCAAACGAGCGCCACACTACTCCAGGCGTTCCACTCATTTCGCCACCGCCACATCACGATATTTACAGCATCGAGGATTTGGCAGAGCTGATCTACGATTTACGTCAGATCAATCCACGCGCATCCATTTGCGTGAAATTGGTTTCGCAATATGGCATTGGAATTATTGCCGCAGGTGTTGTTAAAGCGGGCGCGGATGTAATTCTCGTTTCAGGAAACGATGGCGGTACGGGTGCCTCGCCGCTTGGGTCTATTAAGCACACGGGTCTGCCGTGGGAGCTGGGACTCTCGGAAGTGCACAGAACCTTGGTGGTCAACGGTTTGCGCAGTCGTGTTACATTGCGAGTAGATGGCGGACTGAAGACGGGTAAGGATATTGTTGTAGGTGCGTTGTTGGGTGCGGAGGAGTTCGATTTTGGAACAACTGCTCTGGTTGCCTTGGGATGTGTGATGGCGCGGCAGTGTCATTCGAATACGTGTCCCGTTGGAATAGCCACGCAGGATAAGGAGTTGCGCAAGCGTTTCAAAGGCAAGCCCGATCACCTTGGTGCATATATTCGCGCGGTGGCTGAGCAGGTGCGCATTTTGTTAGGCGAGCTGGGATTTTACTCGTTGGATGAAGTTGTTGGCAGAAACGATTTACTAATTTCCAATGAGCGTTACGCAGATTTTATTGAGTCGAAGAATATTGATTTATCCGCTCTGCTCAAGGGCGATGGGCGTTTTCATTATCATTTGGATACCAAAGTCAAATACAAACCCGCCGAGGATAAAGAGCAGTATCATATCGGTGAAGGGATAATTGAAGAGGTGCGTCCCGCGATAATGTCTCATGGTCGCGCCATCATTTCGCGCAATGTCAAAAACACAGATAGAGCAATAGGAACGCGGCTTTCGGGACTTCTTGCATTTCTTTACGGTGCAGGTGAGTTTAAGGGAAGTATTCAGTACAGGTTGAGCGGCGCTGCCGGGCAGAGTATGGGTGCGTTCCTTACAGATAACATTGAGCTTCGGCATTCGGGTGTTGCAAACGATTATGTTGGCAAAGGAATGAGCGGCGGACTTATTACTATTCGTTTCCCGCGCAATGTGCGGCTTTCTCTGAACGGCAATACCATAATCGGAAACGTTGCGTT
This sequence comes from uncultured Ignavibacteria bacterium, assembly GCA_937996765.1. GTDB lineage: Bacteria > Bacteroidota > Ignavibacteria > Ignavibacteriales > Ignavibacteriaceae > CALKUG01. The sequence continues at coordinate 668 of CALKUG010000142.1, read as the reverse complement.
GTATGGTGCCACGGGAGGCGAGCTGTTTGTTGCGGGTCATGCGGGTGAACGTTTTGCCGTGCGTAACAGCGGTGCCGCCGCGGTGGTAGAAGGTGTGGGAAACCATTGCTGCGAATACATGACGCGCGGCATGGTGATTGTTCTTGGTGAAGTTGGCAAGAACTTTGGCGCGGGCATGACGGGCGGTGTTGCCTACCTTTACGATGACCCTGCAAATGTGAATAAGCACATCAACGGCGAGTACGTTAAAACCGCCGTTATGGAAGAGGTGGATGAGGAGCTGGTGTTCAAATATCTGGTGAATCATAAATTCCACACCGATTCTACAATGGCAGCAGAAGTTTTGGATGATTGGAAAAATCTGAAGCAACGATTTATTAAAATTGTTCCTAAAGCGATGGAGCTTGTAGATTTTAATAAAATCTATGAGGAGCAGTATAAAAATAGGTTGTTGGAAGTCTTTAATGAATGAGGTTAGGTCAGAGGACAGAGGTGAGGGGACAGAGGGAAACTGAAGCCGGGAGCCAGGCGCCTGCGGTCAGGAGCCAGCACAAAAGAATTTGGGATTTGCAATGCCGTAGAGCCCGTCCCGAATTTATTCGGGACATTGAACATTGGTAGAAAAACCGATGCGGATACATACGCCTTTTTTTGCATGCCGACGGCAT
>CALKUG010000141.1 GCA_937996765.1 uncultured Ignavibacteria bacterium | reverse complement strand
GGTTCGCAATTCTCACATCGCGTCTAACTCCTTCTACATCCTGCATATACCAAAGAGGGAATGTATCATTATCGCCGTTGGTAAACAAGATAGCATTAGGAGCAACACTCTGCAGCATGTTATATGCATAATCCCAAGGAACCCAGTTAACAGAACGGTCGTGCGAATGATAATTTGCTTGAAGCATACGAGCCGGAACAAACAATATGCCTATAAACAATACGCCTGCGACAGCAATGGTTGAGGTTGTTTGCTCTTTAATTTTTTCACGAATCAATTCCGCAATTCCATGAACGCCAAGACCAATCCATAAGGAGTACACAAAAAATGCACCCACATAAAAATAGTCACGTTCACGCGGCTGAGGTTGCTGCTGGTTTTGGTAGTACGCCGTTAAATAACCCATGAAAATAAACAGCACCATAAACACCGAGGCCATCTTCCAATCTCGCTTGAAGTGGAAATAGATGCCCAAAAGTCCCAGTAAAAACGGTACGGCAAATAACGAGTTTTTAAGTGGACCGTCACTAAAATGTATATTAAACGGCTTGCCCAAGAATCCCAGGAAGTTTAACGGAGCCATGTCTGCACCCGCATCCTGGTCGGTACTTGTTCTTCCAACATAATTCCACACTAAATAGCGTGTCATCATGTGGTTCATCTGATAGCGCCACCAGAAATCTAAATCACTCTTGTATTCGTTATAAACAACGGTTTGATGGGGCTCTTGCGTAAATCTTCTTTTGAAAGTTGGGAAGTTACCGTATTGCTCACGTCCAAGATACGAGACCAACTCAGTAAAGTTATCTGGTTCGTTTTCGTTCATTGGGGGGTTCATATTGGCTCTAATGATAACCATGGTGTATGTAGAGAAGCCCAATAAAACAAAGAGAAATGACATTGCAATTAAATGAAGCGTAGCTTTGTTGTTTTTAACACTGTAATAAATGAGATAACCAATTCCACCAAGAACTGCTGCTAAAACAATAAACTCCATAGTGAGGTTATCGCCTGCGGCAACCATCATTAACTTAGGGAAGTACTTAACAACACCAGGGTAGGTGAGCACTAAAGCTATTCCACCTATTACTATCGGTGCATAAAAAGAACTTACGCTTTTAATTTTCTTAAAAAACACCGCCATATATCCAACAGATATCAACGCCATAATTACCAGGAACTTACGGTCGTAAGCTTGATATTCTTCTTCCGAAGGAGGTGCACCAATGGTTTCCATACCCCACAGTAACATTGCCACAACAACTATAATACTTGCGTGTATTAAGAATTTGATTGCAGTATCTTTACAAAGCTCTTCATCGGTCATGTATTTTTTGAACATAATAATCATAACCACCGAGACAATTGCAAGAACGCTCATAAGGTGAATACCTGTGGAAAGTCCGATAAGGTATGCAATTAATATCAAATACTTTTCGCTGCCCGGGTTTTCCGCACGTTCGTTCCATCTCATGGCAAGGTAAGTAA
>CALKUG010000140.1 GCA_937996765.1 uncultured Ignavibacteria bacterium | reverse complement strand
ATTTGTGGTTTTGGTATAATCATCATCGTGGCATGAACTACAATTGGAAGGTATTGTTCCATAGCTGCCTGATGTATGACACTGATTGCAATTTACAGTGGCATGTGCTTGAGTTAATGGAAATTTTGAGTGCTCAAATGTTGCACCTTGCCACGTATTCTCGTTATGGCAACTCTGGCATGTTTTAGGATATTGCGCAATACTGTGATTTGGGTTTTGGGTTTTATTATATTCTTCTAAATGACAATCAACGCACTCATGTGCCATCTTATCGTATTTGCCCGATTGATGGCATGAGTTGCAAGATTGGCTAACGTGCGATCCCACTAATGGGTAGTATTGACTATGAACACTAAACGCCGCTCCATCCCAGCCTTTTTTTTGTTGATGACAGCTTAAGCAATTTTTATCCAAATTAAGCGAAGTATGCGATGGATTATCAGTTGCCGAATACTCATCTCCGTGACAGCTAAAACAATCTGTTTCAAGTTCTGAAAATGTATCGGCACCGTGACAGCTTTTACACTCAACCCCAATATGTCCGCCTACTAAAGGAAACATATTATGCGCAAATGTTGCGGATTGCCATGAAGATGCAGATGGCGAGTGACATGCACTACAATCGGTTGGGTAAGCATTTTGGATGTGGTTAGGATTGGTAGTTGCATAATACTCTGTTTTGTGACAAGCAAAACACGTTCTATCAAGCGGAGCAAAACTCCTATTATTATATGCTGTATGGCAGGAATTACAATCTGCGGCTTTATGCTGTCCCAACAATGGAAAACTTATCGAGTTGTGTATTTTTGAAACATCTTGTATCAACCATGTATCTGTAGTGTGGCAGCGTTCGCAATCGCCTGGCAACGTTCCTTGATGAACATCCCCGTGACATGAACTACATTCTTTTTTTTGCTCTGAAAATACTAAAGAAGTATGGCACGATTTGCAGTCAATTTTCTGGTGCGTGCCGGTCAAAAAAAAGCCGGTGCTCTCATGATCGAAAGAAAGCGGGTTCTTTAAATCTTTCCATCCTTCAACTGTATGGCAATCTATACACTCAATATCCAATTTTGAACCATGAGGTGACTGAGCCAATCCGAGGAAACTCAATACCACTACTACTGATATTGCGAATGACAGTCTGAACATTTATATGCTCCAATTTTATACCTAATTATCCCCGGATTATCAGGGTAAGGTTTGTGGCAAGAATTGCACTCAAGATCCTTATGGCTTCCATCTAAGGCGAACTCAGTTTTACTATGATCGAAATTGTTAATTTTCCATGAACGATGATTGTGGCAATTATCACATAAAGTTATGCCATCCTTCTGAAATTGGCCAACATGGTTTGTATCTACATGGCAGCTATTGCAACTTTTGGGTGTGCCTGCAAATCTATGAGTAACTCCTCCAATATCGTTTTTAACATAATGGCATGCTTTGCAATCTACTTTTTTATGTGCCCCTCTCAGTCTAAACTTTGTTGCACTGTGGTCAAAGAAAACGTCACTCCAACTCTCAGAATTATGGCAAACAGAACATTCGGATTGAGGTCCAAAACGATTAATTAATGTGGCACCATGTGGCGATTCGTGACACTGTTTACAATCCAAAGAGGCAAATTTAAATGTTGTTTGTTTTTCTTTTGTATGGCAATCAGAACAAGGTACAGCTTGGTGCGAACCAAATAACGGGAATGCCGATTTATTGTGCGACTCAATATTAAAATGAGTGGGTTTATATCCTTGTACCGTATGGCAATTGCTACAATCCTTTGGAACTAATCCATCCATTATTTGCCCGTTATGTTTGTCGGTATGGCAATCAATACACTTTTCATGCTTTGGCTTTGATCCCAAGTCATTTTTGTGGCAACTTTCACACTTTACAATCTTATGTTTACCTTCAAGTGGATAATTTGTTTTTGTGTGATCAAATTTTTCTTTGTTTTTAATTTGATGAAAAGAAGTGGTCACATGGCAGTCATCACATTTTAGTCCGTATTTACCTTCATGCTGGTCTTTATGGCACTGAATACACCCATCAAATTTATAACCCTTAAATACTGGGATTTTCTTTTCATCGGTCTGTACTTTTGTGTGGCACTTAACACAGTCAACTTTAATATGCTGCCCTGTGAGCTTAAATTTTGAACGATCGTGATTATATTTTGTTGCCGGCTTAAATGCATCCGAAGTATGGCATGATTCACAAGCTTGGCCTAAACTTGGTGAGTGAACCTCCTTATGGCAAGTGATGCAACTCTCATTGAGTCCCTGATAAGTAAACTTTTTCTTCTTTATCTCAGGTTTTTGAATGTACTCGGCCTTGTGGCAATTTTCACATTTTTGTTCTTTGTGCTTACCAAGTAATGTAAACCCGGTAAGTGTGTGGTCAAATTTCTCTTTTTCGAATTTAACAATTTTGTAATTCCTGCCGTGATGTTCACTATGGCATTTAATACAATCTTTTGAACGAACTTCCTGCGATGAATGATATCCCTTATTAATTGCTACTCTATTTTTTATATCTGTGTGACAATCAATACACTTTTTGTTAGATACCTTGTCACCGAGGTCGTGGCATTGTGTGCAATTACTAATTCCTTCCAAATATGCATGATATCCGGTTAAATCACCGGGTGAGATTTGAGAATAAAGGACGGAACCAGATAAGCTCAAGAGTATCAATATCAGTTTTAATGCTTTAATACTTTTTCTCCGTGCAGTATGCTCATTTCAATACCTGCTTTGCCCAAAAACTCTGTGGGTAATTCACCACCAATCATCACAAAAACAAAATCGTTTTCAATTTCCTTTTCAATTTGCTCTTGCTCAAGCAGAACCGTTGTATCGTTAATACGCTTGAGATTTGACTTTAACAACAATGTAAGGTTGCCCTGTTCTGATGCCTGAGTAATATTCTGGAGATTCTTTTCTTTCACCCTTCCAAAACTTTCACCACGGTACGAAAGAATAACCTCGGATCCTTTTGAAAGTAATAATGCGGTCTCGATAGCACTATCTCCACCACCGACCACCATTACTTTTTTATTTTCAAACTGCTTTTCTTCGGCAAGTTTGTAAAGGACTTTCTCAGAATTTTCACCCGGGACACCAAGTTTTCTTGGAGTGCCTCTTCTACCGATAGCAAGCAAAACTTTTTGAGTTGTGTAACTTCCTTTTGAAGTATTAACAGTAAATCTTTTCTCCGATTGTTGTATTGACTCTACTTTTTCCGATTGTTGTATTGTAATACCATTGTTGTTCAAAATTTTTTCCCAAAACGCCAATAGTTCAGTCTTATTGGTTTCTGTAAATCTCACCTTCCCAACCAAAGGTAAATCCATTGGGCGTGTCATAACAAGTTTTTGCCTCGGGAATGATGCAACTGTTCCACCAAGAGTGTCTTGATCTATTGTTAGGAAACGAATGTTCAATTGCTTTGCGGTAAGCGAAGCGGCAATTCCCGCGGGGCCTGCACCTATAATTATCAATTGCAAAGATTCAGAATCTTGTTTATCAAGAGATTTTTCGAGGTTAAAGACTGCTTGCTTACCCTGCTCGGTGGCATTTTTAATTAATCCCATCCCTCCTAACTCACCGGCAATGTAAATACCATGTACACTCGATTCAAAATCCGTTTTTACCTGAGGCAAATGAACCCCTCGTTTTTCTGTGCCCATAACAAGTGTAATTGCTTTTACCGGACATGCATGAAAACACGCAGCGTGTCCAACACATCTGCTTGCATTTATCAAGACTGCCTTATTATTTGTGATGCCAATAATATCTTTTTCGGGACAGGCCTTTATACACGCACCACTTCCAATGCATAAATCGTGACTTATTACAGGGTGCAAAGAAATAGGTTCATTCAAGCCTTGCTGTTTTGCTACAGTAATTTTTTGAGAAGTCTTTTTATCCTGTTTCTTTAATTTTCTGAAATAAAAAAAAAGCACTATCACACTTACAAGTGCAAATAAAAAATAGGCAGCAAATTTTTCGAGCAATACTTCCATTGCTTACAACCGGCTTAAACCATCTTTTGCGAATTGAACAAGGTCTTGTTTCTTCGACTCACTAATCACTCGTTTCCATAGCTGTTTTGCTTCTTCTTTTTTCCCTTGCGAAGCATATACTGCCCCAAGATTATACATAGCTTCGAAACTTTTTGCATCAGTTTTAAGCGCCTCTTTAGCATAATTCTCAGCAGTCTTCAGATCTTGCTTGTCATAATAAATTCCTGTCAGGATAATCCAAATATCTGTTCTCTTAGGATTAATCATTAAAATCCGCTTATAAACATTTTCTGCTTCAATTGTTTTGTGCGAAGCCGCCAAGAGATCGGCAAAAAGTAACATAGAGACCGTATCACGAGGGTCTGAGTTCACCTTTTGTTCGAGTTCGGACAACTGGTTTTTTACGTTCTCTGAAACATTTGCTGAATTCGGTTTTGCTTCTCCCATCTCCAGATTGGCATGCGGATTTTCAGACTTAACAGCATTTTTCTCAGGTTCATGAAGAAACACAACCGAAAGAATTAACAACAGTACTATGATTGGTAACCCAATTACCAAAAGTTTTTTAGGGCTAATGCCCTCATTTTGTTTTTCTATAGAATCCATCTGTATCCAAATAAATAAGTGACAAAAATGTGAATAACCATAATAATCAGCATTACCAAGGCAAATGGAAGATGAATAACATGCCAATACTTGAACAGTTTTTGGAATGAGTGCAGCATTCCAATTTCACGAACCAATTTTAGCTTTACTTTTGAGTGCTTGATAATATCGGATATGCTCTTAGAGGACATACCTTCTTCCTTTAACTTAGCTTTAATCTTCCTGATTAGCGAAAATTTGTTGAAGTATTCAGTAAGCATAATTTTTGGTAAGCCATAA
>CALKUG010000139.1 GCA_937996765.1 uncultured Ignavibacteria bacterium | reverse complement strand
ATCGGGTTTATACGCCAACACACTTTCTTGAATTGCCGCTCCATCATAAGCATTAGTATCTAATAACTCCATGCCTTCAACTTTGCCAAACGAAGTAGTGTAAATGCGCCCCGTTTCGTTCAGAGATTTTATTTTTGCGAGAACCTCTTCTAAAGTTTTTTCACTTACAGCATCACATTTGTTGATTAATATGGTATCCGAAAGTGCTATTTGCTGTCTTACTTCAATCTGATCATCAATTAATTCTAATACGTTTAACGCATCCACAACACACAAAACACTATCAACTTTGAATATCTGCTGAATTGCTGCATCAGTCAAAAACGGAGCAAGTACCGAAAGAGGCTCGGCTATACCCGTGGTTTCCACTAAAAGATGATTAAACGCGTAGCCACTATCAATTAACTGCTCCAAAACATTATGGAATTCATCGTTTATAGTACAACAGATACACCCATTGGAAAGCTCGTAAATGTTCTCTTTTGCACCTACCACCAGCTCGGAATCTATATTGATTTCACCAAATTCGTTTTCAATAACCGCAAACTTTTTTGCTCCTGAATTGGTGTAGGTGGTTATTATCGAGTTGAGTAATGTGGTTTTTCCGGCACCTAAAAATCCTGTGATAATGGTAACAGGTATGGTTTTATGTTCTAACTCTGTCATACTCTTCTTAAACTTTAAATAAACTTAAATTGAAAAATTAAACTGAATACCGCTCTATAAACTTTGCTTGGTCGCTTAAAATGTTTAAATTTGCTTTCTCAATATCCCGCAATGCGAAAGTGGCGTAATTGGCAGCCGCGCTAGACTTAGGATCTAGTGGAGAAATCCGTGGGGGTTCGAGTCCCCCCTTTCGCACCAGACCCAATGAACCCACAGCTACTATTTATACCACTACCTCGGTTACTTTATTCTCTTTTCCCTCTACTTTTGCGTCTTTAGAAAAGAACGTATAAAGTGCGGGTATAACATATAAAGTTAGTATAGTTGAGAAACTCATGCCCGCAACCACAACTATACCCATAGAAACACGACTTTCGGAACCTGCTCCCAAAGCTAATGCTATAGGTAAGCTACCAAGTATAGTGGAAAGCGAGGTCATAAGTATAGGTCTAAAACGCATTAGTGCAGCTTCACGGGCGGCTTGTTTTACCGGAAGTCCTTGTTCTTTTTTCTGATTTGCAAATTCTACAATTAATATACCGTTCTTAGTAACCAAGCCTATCAACATAATCATCCCAATTTCGGAGAACACGTTAATGGTTTGGTCGAACAACCAAAGCGAGATAAATGCACCACCCAAAGCCAAAGGAACAGTAAACATAATGATAAGCGGGTCTCTAAAACTTTCAAACTGGGCAGCCAACACCAAAAAGATAAACACTAATGCCAATACAAACGTGAAAAGCAGCGAGGAAGAACTCTCCTTAAAATCTTTCGAAGCACCCGAAAGTGCGGTGGAGAACGATTCATCCAATCGTTTTTCGGCAATTACATCCATTGCGGTAATTCCGTCACCAATTGTTTTGCCCGGTGCAAGTGAAGCTGAAACCGTGGCAGAAACATATCGGTTATACCTGTACAGCTGGGGCGAATTACCCTGCTCCGAAATTTTAACAAAGTTATCCAATCTCAGCATCTCACCGTTACGCGATTTTACAAATAAACCCGCTACATCTTCGGGGGTAGCTCGTCCGCCTTTTAAAACCTGCCCAATGATCTGATACTGCTTTCCTTCATAAACAAAATAGCCGTATCGCTGTCCGCTGAGTAGCAACTGCATTGTTTGTGCAATATCGGCCACAGAAACCCCTGCATCGCGGGCTTTTGCGCGGTCTATATCAATTACCAATTCAGGTTTCGAAAATTTCAAATTAACATCCACTTGCTGGAACGTTGCATCTTTACGCGCGTCTTCAATAAATCCCGGTAAAACTGCTTTTAATTTTTCCAACGTTGGAGCAAGTAAAACGTATTGTATAGGCAAGCCACCTCGCGATGTACCAATGGTTTGATCTTGCAACACAAACACACGAGCATCACTAAATTTACCGGTAGCCTGTGCCAAATAGTTTGATATTTCCATCTGCGAGCGTTTCCTATCCTGCGGCTCGCTCAACATCAAACGTATAAAACCTGAGTTGTTGGAACCACCGGCAGGACCCAAAGCCACACCGCTTATCAACACCGAACGCTCAGGAATCTTTGCAGATACCGTGTCTTCAAGCATATCTATAAAATTCGAAGTATATTCATACGAAGTCCCTTCTGAAGTTGTTGCCGAAACTCGCAGGGCTGAACGATCTTCTAAAGGGGCTAATTCGGTTGGCAACATTGGGGCAATCACAAACACAGCACCCAAAGCAAACACCATAATTACAAACGCCAAATATCGGTTTTTCAAAAAGAAATCTAACGAACCGCTATACAGGTTATTCAACCACACAAAAAACGGCTCTGTAGCATGGTAAAATTTATTTTCCTTAGTATGAGGTTTCAAAAATCTGGCACTCATCATAGGGGTAAGTGTTAAAGCAACAAAAGCGGAAATAAGCACCGCACCTGCTATAACAATACCAAAC
>CALKUG010000138.1 GCA_937996765.1 uncultured Ignavibacteria bacterium | reverse complement strand
TTTTTACCGTTTATAAAAACAGAATACCCGTATTTTTTTCCTGGTTCGAGTAACTCGATAGGTATTTTTGCAGTAAATCCTTCACTTTTTGCAGTAGTGAGTTTATCTGATTGATAAACTTTACCGGGGTTTTCCAAATCATAATATTCAAAATGCACAGTTGCTGACTTTGTGGTTTGTACCCAAAGACCTACTTCGCGATATGCCGAGTAACCAACCATCGGTCCGGATTGAAGTAATTGCTCTTGTGAAAACAGTGATGAAGTGAATAGAAGGAGTGTGATAATGTATAAATGAGCTTTGATATTCATTTTATAAACTTTTCGTTAAAATTATACTCAAATTTAGTAAAGAAAAGTGATTTAAATGTTAAAAAACTTTAAAGTTCTCAATAAACAGGGCTAAACTATTAAGAATTACTTACGATTATGTGAGGTGAAGGATCGAATTTAAACACTAACGTAAGGAGTACAGGGATGTTAACTCCGATTACACAAACACCTGTCACAATCGCTACCACATCGCCGGCAGCTTCGGAATACTCGTTTAACGAGGTAGCTTCTCGCGTTTTGGGCGCAGCACATTCAGGCTCAGACGCAGCCGAAATTTCGGCTTCGTCACGTTTTCTATTTAGTAACAGAATAGATCTTCCAAACTCCTCATTCTCATTTGGTGATCAAAACTTCAATTTCAACTTATCGTTTTTCGATAATCAGAAACAACGTGTTACTGCTACGGGTAGTTACTCTTCTGCCGAATCATCATTTTCAATTGACTTGAACTACCAATTCAAACGTGTTGAAGAGTCAAATGGTCAAAAAATGATGAAGGAATACAATTTCAACCTCAACTATAGTGGATCGGCTACTAAGGATAAATCCGCCGAGATTAAAGTTGAAAAGGAAGATATTATTAAGTATTTCGGTAGAATAATAGATAAAATACTTCAAACTGCTTCAAGCAAAGATTTAGCGGTTGGCGATGTTGTTATCGAGCAATCTGATCTGGATGAATTAAGCGGCATGTCAGATAAAGACGTAGGCAGAAAAATGCTCGATGTTCTTTATATGGCTATTAGTGTTGCAAAGCTTAAAGCCATGATAGATAATAACTGGAAAGACAGAGAAGAAGTTGATATTGTAGAGAAAAGAATACAAGAAACATTATTAGAAAAACAAGATAGCAGCAGCGAAACAAAAAGTATTACAGTTTCTGTTGAAGAAATTGCTGCAGAAGTTATTGCTGAGGTTACAGGCAATGGTCCTAAAAATACCATGGCAGTTACAACTAATGATGTAGCTCTACCGAACCAAGTGTCTGTAACTGAATATTCCGGAACAACGGGCGAATAATTATTCGTATTGTTTTTGTTCTGTAATTATATCTCGGTATTTTCACCGTCTGTAATTATGGATTTATTAGTTTGATATTAGAAGTTCTGCCCGTTTTTATTTCTACCTTTTTGGTAGGGGGTTTCTATGCCCTTTTTGCTCATTTCCTCTTTCATTTCAAAGCAAAATTACCCAAAGATAAAACCAAATCGCGTGATTTTTCGATAGTTATTTGCCTTCGCAACGAAGAAAAAAATGTACCCACGTTACTGCGTAACCTATCTGCACTAAAATACTCAGGCAAGTTTGAAATCCTGTTGATTGATGATAATTCCACCGATTTAACAGTTAATCTTCTTTTATCGGGGTTAAAGAAACTTAATAATGCGCAAATTCTCTCTGCAAAGGAGAAACGCTTCCCCAATAAAAAAGGAGCTTTAGATATTGGGATTAACAATGCTAAATACGAATTTATCGCTCTCACCGATGCTGATTGTGCAATGCCAGTCGATTGGTTAGAGTACCTAAATGCTGGTTTTGAATCTGGAGCAGATATTGTTTTTGCACCCACCCCACTTCGGAGCACGGGTTCTTTTTGGGGAAATATTTCCCAATACGAGAGTTTTCGTAATCACTTTGTAATGTTTGGCTCTGCAACCATTCACTTCCCCTATACGGCAACAGCGGGTAATTTAAGCTACAACAAACAAGCAATTCTCGGTATTGGAGGATACTCCAACACGGTGGATTCACTCGGTGGTGATGACGATCTATTAATCCGCGAAGCGGTTAAAAACAAGTTGAAGATATATCCCTTACCGATTAGAGAAGCTGCTATATCTACTTATTCTAAAACAAGTTACGCTGAGTATATTAAACAAAAATCTCGACACATTTCCACTTCTCACCACTACTTATTCAAACATAAGCTCTATTTAGCAGTATGGTACTTATCGCAAATAATCCCGATGCTATTGGTGCCCTTTGTTTTTATACATCCGCTTTATATTGTTCCCTTTTGGTTAAAATGTACTCTCGAATCGGGTACTGCCCTGCTTTTTTCTCGGCGATTGGGATTCAAAATCCCTTTTTATCGGATTCTAATGTATCCTCTCTTTTTTGAAATTTTCCCTGTGCTCCACTTTGTCAACTCTTTACGGGTTGACAAAGAATGGAAATAAATTAGTGTATCTCATTTTCTATTTGATATTGGTTGTACTATGAATGCTACTGATTCCCTTGGTGTTTCCGTTCCAAATGCTTCGGCAGGCTTTGACGGACTTGGTATTTTACATGGCTTGTTAGGTATTGCGGTACTGTTAGCCATTGCTTATGCTTTTAGTTCCAACAAAAAAGCAATACCATGGAAGGCAATTCTAGGCGGATTTTCGCTTCAGCTTATACTTGGCTTCTTTATTATTCAAGGAGATAATCTACGTAATGTTTTTGCCCCACTTGGGTGGGTAAAGGATGCATTCAGTATTGTTGGGAAATTCTTTGTTCTAATCCTAAATTTTACATCCGAAGGTGCCAAGTTTGTATTTGGTCCACTCGGGACCGGTTCCGTTGAAAACATTGGTTTTGTTTTTGCTTTTCAAGTGCTCCCTACCGTTATCTTTTTCGCTGCTTTTATGGCTCTGCTATATTATTTGGGCATCATGCAGAGAATTGTACAAGTAATGGCAATTCTTATGACTAAAGTTATGCGCACATCGGGAGCAGAATCCTTATGTGCTTCGGCTAATATATTTGTAGGTCATACAGAGGCTCCATTAATGATTAAGCCTTATTTAGAAAAACTTACCCGAAGTGAACTATTGGCAGTTATGCTCAGCGGTATGGCCACAATTGCCGGGGGTGTTATGGCTGTTTATGTGCAGGTTCTTGGTACAGCTTACGCAAAAGCAACAGGCATGGGCTTGGAGCAGGCACAAGTCATTTTTGCTACTCACCTTCTTGCCGGTAGTGTTATGGCTGCTCCAACTGCCTTGGTAATAACAAAAATACTGATACCAGAGACGGGTACTCCTGAAACACTCGGCAAAGTTAAAGTTCAAAAAGAGAAGGAACAAGGTAGCTTTATAGAGGCTTTGGCGTCAGGAACCTCAGATGGATTAAAGATGTCGTTAAACATAGCAGCTATGCTTATTGCCTTTATAGCATTTATCGCTTTTGTAAATTATATACTCGAGTCTTTTGGTTGGTGGACAGGCTTAAACTATTATCTCAGAGATACTTACGGAGTTTTATTAAACTTCCAATTTGTTGTGGGGTATCCTCTGCAACTTATCGCTTATGTAATTGGTGTTCCTTCAGCTGATGCCATTCATTTTGGATCTTTACTTGGTACTAAAACCATTCTTAATGAATTTGTTGCGTACACTGAAATGGCTGGACTTATAGAATCGGGCAAGCTTTCGAATATGAAATCAATTCTTATGCTTACCTATACTCTTTGCGGTTTTGCGAGTATAGCCTCAATAGGTATTCAAATTGGTGGAATCGGAGCATTGGTTCCGGAGCGTAAATCGGAAATTGCTAAACTTGGTGCTTTAGCTTTGCTAGGTGGAACAATAACCACATTGATAACCGCTGCAGTGGCAGGTATTTTTTATTCGTTTAGTTAAGAGGCATAAATAATGACTTCATTACGTTCACGATTTTCGGAATCAATAAAGTTTCTTCAAAAAGAGGCGCCTTTTAATCCCGAAATCACCTTAGTTCTCGGCAGCGGATTAAACGACTTTGCAGATCAGTTAACACTCGTTAAAGTTATACCTACAAACGAGATACCGGATTACCCCGCAAGCACGGTTGAAGGGCATAAAGGTAATCTCTGTTTCGCTGAATATAAAGGTAAAAAGTTGCTTATCCTTCAAGGAAGAATACATTTTTACGAAGGTTATTCCATTACCCAATGTGTGCTCCCTGTAGTTCTTGGTAATGCCCTTGGTTCAAAATACTTGTTTTTAACTAATTCTGCAGGTGGCATTAATAGCAATTTTGTACCCGGTGATTTAATGCTTATTAACGATTTTATTAGTGTGAATTTGTGGCAGGAGCTTGGTAAACTGCTCCCAACTGCTTCCGTTGAAGAGCGTAATGGGATGTTAAATTTTCCGGATAAAGATATTATAGCCCTTATGAGAATGGCGGCAATAAAAGCAGAAGTTGATGTTCGAGAAGGTACATACTGGTACACAAAGGGACCCAACTACGAATCCCCTGCCGAAATTCAGATGATGAAAAGATTTGGTGGTGATTCAGTGGGTATGTCAACAGCACACGAAGCGTTTTACGGGCAACATCTTGGAATGAAAGTCGGAAGCATCTCGTTAATTACAAATTTTGCAGCAGGACTTTCGGCATTTAAGTTAAGTCATGCAGAAGTTCAGGAAACGGCTTCATTGGCAAAAAACCGTTTCGAGAAGCTTCTAAAATCAATAATTACAGAGGTTTAAGTACATTTATTGGATATACTTTATTTGGAATAAAGAGTACCGGCTTTTTCTGCCGAGGCAACAATACCTTTAATAAATGCTGAACTAAATCCGTTATGTTCTAATGTATTTAATCCGGTGATCGTACTACCCATAGGCGTTGTAACTTTGTCAACTTCTCTTTCAGGATGTGCTCCGTGGGTTAACAACAACGATGCTGCACCTTTTGCCGTCTGAGCAGCCATAAACAAAGCATCCTCAGCATGGAAACCAATTTCTACCCCACCCTGCGATGCTGCACGCACTGCGCGCAGAAAATACGCTATACCGCAAGCTACTAATGCAGTAGCGGGAACCATTAATTTTTCTTCAATCACCATAGTTTGTCCTAATAGACCAAACAATTCAACTGCGGTATCAACTGCTTTTTCTTCACCCGGTGCTCCCGATATACAAGTCATGCTTTCTTGTATAGCAATAGCAGTATTTGGCATCACTCTAACAACGGGTACATCTTTTTTAATCTGCTTTTTAATTTGTTCGATGGATGCTCCCGAAACTATCGAGAGAATGATATGTTTTTTAGGATTCAAAAAAGAACTAATCTCCTGCAATACACCGTCCATTTGCTTCGGGGTAACTGCAACTATTACAATATCAGCACTTTTAACGGCTGCTTTATTATCTGTGCTGGTGCGAATCCCCAACTTGGTGAACTCATCAAGTCCTGATTTCCTTCTACGGGTCACCACAATGTTTTCAGGGGCTGTAATCCCTGATTTATGAAATCCGTGTGCGATTGCTCCGCCGATGTTCCCCGAGCCGAGAATAGCAATGGTTTTACTATCATTGGTTGGCGTATTTGTTTTTTTACTCATTGTTCTTTTTCCTTAACAGTAGTTTGTTCTTCGGGCTTCCAAGGGATACAAAATCCAAAACTTGCGCCTTTTCCTAATTCGCTTCTTACAAACGCAAATCCACGATGCTCGTAAGCTATTTTACGTACAATCCACAACCCTAAACCAGTACTTGTTTCACCTGCTGTAGGTCGAGGAGTCAGTTTTTGACCCTTTTGGAATGCCTTTTTCATTTCATCTTCTGAGAGTCCCGGACCCTTATCCGCAACTTCAAAATATACAAACCGGAAATCTTTGCGTGTCACGAGTTCAATGGGTGAACCACTCTGCGAAAATTTAATGGCATTATCCAGCAAATTACCCATAGCTTCGTTGATGCGTTTTTTATCCAACGGCAAATCAGGAATCTGAGGATGCAATTTCAAAAATACAGGTATGCTCTTTCTATCGGCTTTCACTTTCATTTCCTCGTACACCTGTTTGGCAATCGAGTTTAATGAGCTAATCTCAGAATTAAGTGATCGTTGAACATTTTCAGAGGCGATAAATTCAGAAATTTCTGTTGAATACTGAATTATTTTATCGGAGGAATGATGGAGCTTAGAAATCATTTCCTTCTCATCCCTAATGGAATGATCAGCACCAGACATCATCTCAGCAATGGATTTTATTACTCCGGCAGGATTTCTTATATCGTGGATGTAAACCGCAAATAAATCTTCTTTTTGTTTTTGATTTTGCTCGGCTTTAAGGGCCTTATCAAGTGCGGTTTTGTTTTCCTGAAGAATTTCGAGATTGCGTTCTTCGAGTTGTTTATTGGAGACTTGCAACTTCTCTACCGACCCCTTTAATTCTGTAATTTGCTTCTGTTGAGCATCAATCTCGGCTTGAAGTGTAAATATTTTTTGAACACCATCCTCACCTACCGCTCTAACAATCTCGTTAAAACGCTCCTGCATTTTTTTCATTTTTTGATGACTAAACAGCAAAAAAACGCTTACTAAAAAGAAAGCGCCTGTTACCACGAGAGCAATAATTATGAGTGTGTCTGTACTACCGGACATTCGATGGATTCTTAAATTTCATTATGCTACAAAGTTAATGAATTATATAGAAGTACGAAACACAACACGCAAGGTTTTGAAAGAAAAGCTTATTTCTCGCTCGCAACACCCAGAGCAACCTGAATACTTTGAACCTTGGTGATTAATTGATTGCGGAATTCGTCGTTGGAAATTTGGGCATTTGTAACATCAAAATTCGTATCAAACAGAGGAAGTGAAAATGTATCGAGAATTTTTGCACCCATAAACGGGAAACGTTTTGCAGCGCCATCCAAAACCGCCTGCCCACCACGAGCACCAGTAGAAGTTGCCATCAAAAACATCGGTTTTTCAGCAAAAACTTTTCTGCCTTTAACCCTGGAGCTCCAATCGAGTATGTTTTTGAATCCCACATTATACGAACCATTATTTTCGGCCAACGAAAGCACAATCAAATCACATGAATCAATTTCGCTTAAAAATGCGTTTGCTTGCTCCGGAATTCCGATTTCTTCCTCTAAGTCAACGCTAAACAATGGCATTTGGAAATCGTTGAGGTCAATACTGCTAACTTCCGCCTCTTCAAACAACGAAGCACAATAATTTGAAAGTTGTTTATTGATAGAACGTTTGCTATTGCTACCACCAAAACTGAGAATTTTCATAAAATTTACCTTTTTTTGTTGTTATACTACTATATTTAACAACACATACGCTTAAATAATTCGAGTCACTACTTGTTTCTATTATGAAATCTTTTTATTTTTAACTTTAATTAATTCTCCTAATATACTAATACTCAATATGTTACAGCATAAATTATAGGATAGGTATGAAAAAGATTCTCCTTCTTCTTGTTGCGTTACCATTTATTGTTCACGCACAGTTCTTCCCCACCGAAAAAAGTCAGATTGGTGGCGGAGCAGGTATGATATGGATAGATAATATGCCTCATTACAGCATTCGTATCAATCCCGACTTAGCACTTGGTAAATGGGGATTAGGTCTCGACCTGAATCTCGAATTCACCTCCGAAGGTAAACTTCGTTCAGAGAGCTTTAAAGACTTCTCAGATTATCTTGCAATAATCCGCTATATCCGTTACGGACAGAAAAAAGATCCGTTTTATGCTCAGTTTGGATCTGTGGATTTTTACACACTCGGATTTGGCGGTTTGATGTACGGCTACTCCAACTCCCCCAGCTTCGACAAACGTAAAACAGGTTTAGTTTTGGATGCAGACTTCGAGAAATTCGGATTTGAATCCATTTATTCCGATTTCTCACAAGGCGGTATTTTTGGATTACGCGGATTTGTGCGTCCTTTACATTTTACCGATTTAAAAGCAATTCCATTCATCGGCAATTTGGAAGTAGGTGTATCGTATGCATCCGACTTTAACAAAAATGCCCACATATTGGCAGGCGGTTTCGACATCGATGGAAATTTTGTATCCACCGATGATAAAGGTTCCTTTAGCGGAATTGGATTCGATATTGGTATTCCGCTTGTTCAGCAAGAAATGTTAAATGTTACACTCTATACCGAATATTCCAAATTAATGGATTACGGCTCGGGAATGTCAACCGGTTTGTTAGTAGGATTCGGCTTAGGCCCTATTGTAAAAGGACAAGCTAAATTAGAACGCAGGTTTAACAACGAAGAATACGTACCTTCATACTTCGACGCATTGTACGAAGTGCAAAGATTTAGTTCAAACGGACTCGGGTTTGCAAGCAAAGCAGCCGGATTAAAAGGATTAAAAACCAACGATAACGGATTTTTTGGATCACTTGGTCTGCAAGTAATGGGAATGTTCCAAGTTGTAGGTTCATACTCAAGATTTGATAAAACCCCATCATCAGGTATTCTTCAGTTACGTTCAGATGTAACCCCCGAAGATGCACCAATTGTAGTACGTGCAGGTTACGACAAAGTAAACATCGCCAACGATGTTGATATGTTCACCCTCGATGATCGCTCGCACATGTACGTTGAAGCAGGATATAAACCCATGCCCTATATGCTCGTAACATTAGGTTACCATTGGACATTCTCCCCCATCCGCAGTGCCAACGACGACATCGTAGGTTACGAACCACAAAAACGTCTCGAACCACGAGTTGAATTTATAATGCCCCTCAACTTTGGAGGCAATTAGTAGGACAGAGGTGAGAGGAAAACAGCGGCCTGGAATCAGCGGTCAGCAACCTGGAACCAGCTCCCTTAAACCATTAATGATAACACATAAATTATGAATAAACACAAAGCCCCGTTTCGGGGCTTTGTTGTTTAAATAGACTTATTGCATTTTTCAATCCCGAATGCCTATCCTCGAAGATTTGCCGAGGAGAACGATTTATCGGGGACATGCGATTTGTTGGCTATTTTTTTTCTACCAATATTTTACCCCTAACTGAGTATGCAACTGAACGAATATAATTGCTGAATAAAGGCATTATATTTTCGTTAGAGTCTGTCCCGAATTCATTCGGGAGAATGAACATTGGTAGAAAATCTGCGTTTATATTTTCACATCCCGTAGAGCCTGCCCCGATTCATCGGGGCGATGCAATGTTGTTTATATTAACAACTAAAAACAACATTGAATGCTTAACGGCATTCCAAATCTTTTGGTGTTACTTTTCTACAGACATGCAATGCCTAACGGCATTGAAACCGGCGCCTGGTACCTGATGCCCGAGTCCTGATTTTAACTCTTCACTCTTAACTTATATCTCTTTTATTAATTCTTAATCTGAGCTTCGCTCGCTATTTGTCCTGAACAAGGCGGAAGCCGTAACTACTGAACCTAGAGTCGGGGTAGTTGAGGCTGCGATCGGAAACCCGACAGTAGACATCACCGTCGCCCCAACTGCCACCATGCAGAACGCGGTAACTTCCACTGCTTGGACCGGTT
>CALKUG010000137.1 GCA_937996765.1 uncultured Ignavibacteria bacterium | reverse complement strand
TGATAAGAGAGAGAATGGAAGCAGGTAGCCATACTATACAGTTTAACGCGGAAGGACTACCAAGCGGAGTATATATATACAAGATGGAAGCAGGTAACTTTGTTACATCAAAGAAATTAACACTGCTTAAATAACCAAGAAAAACTAATCACAATATTTAATACCAAACCCCCTGATTGTTAACCGATACAGGGGGTTTGCTGTTTTAGAGTGCTTCAGTTTTGTACTAAGATAGACTCATGTTATTTAAGAAATAGTGAATTTGTAAACGAAACCGTTTTCACTACACTCGGGAAAGGATAAAATAGGGCTGTGTATTTTTCGATGCATCTCAAAACCGTATTTGTCGTAAAATTCGAACGTGCAGCCCCTATCTGTCCATAAGGTAATTGATTTTGCACCTTCTTGTTTACATTCACTTACAAAGGTATTCATCATTCTTTTGCCAAGTCCTTTGCCTCTGAGACTCTCGTCTAAAATGAATAGCTCTACCACGCCGTCAAATTTCGCTTTATCTCTTTCGAGGTTACCGATAAGACTACCAATTTCTTTTAACCGTTCAAAAACTTCACCAATTGGCCCAAATTTTCCGATTAGAATCTTGTAGAGCGTTTTAACTATTAATTTGCCTATATCTAAAACCGCTTTTACTTTATGCGTTGTAGTGACATTCTTTTTTATCGTTCCAACCAAACATCCTACGGCCTTGCCTTCATCGTTTTCAACTATCTGAGTATGATTCAGAGGTCCGGACAAAACCGATTCAAGAACAAGCTCATAGACAAAGCGTGGGCTTTCTGCTTCAGGAAAAAATTTGCTAAAATTCCATGTTTTTTGCAAAACTGGTAATAGTTGAGAGAAATGTTTCTTTTCATAATTCACAATTTTCATGTTACTTCTCCTATTTCGTTTATTTGTTCGTATTTGATTAGCAAAAAATAATTAATGCTATTTTATATCTGTGTTATCTTGAATTAAATTCAAATGCCTGGTGAAAATTTCAAAGATATTGCAAAAGTCCTCAATTGTTTTTTTATCATACTTTTGTTCAATTTCTTCAATAGCATTAATAAAAGAGTTATCGAAGTTATTGTAAATCTTTTCAACTTCGGGTGTAAGAGCAAGGAAAAATACTCTTTTATCTACACTGCTTTGCTCCCGTTTTAATAAGCCCATTGTTTCAAGCTCATTTATTTTTTGAGTGACAGAGGGTTTTGCAATTCTTAATGCATCCGCTAAATAGCTGACAGTACAATTCTCTTTGCTACCGATTAAGTCTAAATACAAAAGACTGTTGTAAGAGATTTTAAAATCCGCATAACTTGAATTCATTAGCTTTAATTCACTAAGAGTGAACTGATGATAGAAGTTATCCAAAACTGCTTTCAATTGCATAAAGTCACCGTATTAGTTAGGTAAAAATAATTATATTTACCTAACTAATATAGCATAAACCGAAGTGTTTGTCAAGAGACTATTAAAAATTTTGGTAATAGGTATCTCCTGATTAGTTTTGTGAGGTAAACTAAGATAATTTGGCAAAGGGATTTTTGCCGTTCATGTAATCAGGATTTGAAAATATGACTAATACAGTCTCATCTTCTCGCTTAACCTCTCTCGATGTATTTAGAGGGTTTACGGTAGCAGGGATGATAATGGTTAATAACCCGGGCAGCTGGGCTACCATTTATCCTCCTTTGGCTCATGCTAAGTGGCATGGGTGCACACCTACCGATCTGGTTTTTCCTTTCTTTTTATTTATAGTTGGCGTTGCAATTACAATTTCCTTAGGTAAAAAGAAAGAACAAGGCGCCGACCATAACGCTATACTACTTGGTGCTGCAAAACGCTCAGCCATTCTAATCGGATTGGGATTATTTACTGCCGCTTTCCCATTTTATTTTTGGAATTCAGGTAACTGGGTTAACCTGGAAACAATAAGAATACCCGGTGTGCTTCAACGTATTGGAGTGGTGTATTTTATCGCATCCTTTGTATTCCTCAAGTTTGACATTAAATGGCAAGCCATAATTGGTGCCGCCTTACTTATTCTTTATTGGCCTTTGATGACTCTCATTCCCATTCCCGGTATAGGTATGCCCGATATCAATGACCCTTTGAAAGTAATTTCAGCGTATATTGATAATATTATTCTCCATGGGCATATGTGGGGTGCAACTAAAGTATGGGACCCTGAAGGATTGGTTTCGACTTTGCCCGCAATTTCGACAACACTTTCGGGAATTATGTTAGGACATTTACTCCGCTCTAAGCTCGAACAAAACGAAAAAGCCGCCTGGATATTTTTTGGTGGTACCTCAGCATTGCTGGGTGGGTATTTATGGAGTCTCGCATTCCCATTAAACAAAAGCTTATGGACCAGTTCCTATGTAATTTACACAGCAGGTTTAGCCCTGCTCATTTTCGGTTTCTGTTATTGGCTGATAGATGTGAAAGGGTATAGTAAGTGGACAAAACCTTTTGTGGTCTATGGTACCAATGCAATAACCGTTTTTGTTGCAAGCGGACTGATGGCTAAATTAATGGGCATGATTCGTTGGCAGATTGGTACAACCGCTGAAGGCGACCCCATCCAAACATCGGTTTCCGGTTGGCTTTACAAAAATATTTTCTTATCTGTGTTCACCGATTATAACGCTTCATTAGCGTTTGCATTAACCTACGTTGTATTCTGGGGAGCAATAGTTTGGTGGATGCACAATAAAAAGATTTTTATTAAAATTTAGTTTTTTTAGAATTCAGATCTTCCAACCCATAGCGCGTGGCTTGTGCTTTTCCCGGCCGGCCACGTTGCTTTTTTACGACAACCCCCACCGTGTTGTCGCGCCCACACGACAAGTTACCAAATACAAACTTTCTTTTTACTCCATTTTCGCACTTTTTTGTGTTGGTACATTACTTGTACTATAATTCAAAAAGTTTTGTGGTGCATTGAAAAAGCAAATTCTCATATTAAACGATAATCTCAACGAACTTAAGCAATTACGCTTAGAGTTTATACATCTCGGTTATGGTGTAATAACCGCACATGAACCGGAGATAGCAAAAGAACTTATAGAGAAGTTGAATATAGACTTTGTTTTAGCCAAACCCGAACTCATCGAATTTTCAACAAAACAATCAAAATCACAGGACAAAGGAGATAAATAAGATGAAAATCATCCGTTTGTTTTTTGCCGTGCTTTTACTTACAGGTAGCGTTTTTAACTTAATCGCAGCCGAAGGCAAAAGTTCATCAGGTAACAAAACCGAATCACAGAAACAGTTTTCGGTTGCACGCTATCTCGATCTTTCAAAAACTCTTATTGAGCAAGGAAGATACGAAGAAGCTGCAATTGCAATTGGCAATTACGTAGAGCAAAATCCTAATGCCGATAGAAGCTACTATCAGGCGGTAATGGATTTATTATTAAAACCCGAAGAAAAAGTTGAGATGAAGAATCTTGGCTCTAAGGTAAACTCATCAACCGATGATTACTTTCCTCGTATCACTTCCGATGGAAATACGTTGTATTTTATTTCGAGTGAACGTGGCGGTGGTGTAGGTGGAGAAGATTCTTGGTTCTCTCGCAAAATCAATGGCGAATGGAGCTCACCTCAAAACTTTGGAAAGCAACTTAATACCTCAACTCATGAGGGTATTCTTGCTATTTCAGGTGATGATAATACCGCGATAGTTTTTGGTAACTACAAAGGTTCATTTGGCAGTGGCGACTTGTTTTACTCAGTGCGTCGTGGTGATCGTTGGACCTTGCCATGTAACTTAGGCGGTACCATTAATTCTGATAACTGGGAAAGTATGGCTAACCTTTCACCCGATGGCCGTAC
>CALKUG010000136.1 GCA_937996765.1 uncultured Ignavibacteria bacterium | reverse complement strand
CCGATATTCCGGAAAAGGGCGGTGTTTGGTACCGTGTTCGTATTGGCGAATTCAAAACAGTTCAAGAAGCAGAAGAATTTGCGAAGAAATTAAAAACCCACGAGTACATCATAAAATGAGTATTCCCGTTAGCGCAATTGTAATTTGTGGAAACGAAGAAAATAATATTGCCGCGTGCCTCACCTCGCTGAGTTTTGCATCAGAGATTATTGTGGTGGATTCGCAAAGCACCGATGGCACTGTGGAAATTGCAAAAAAGTTCACCAACAAAGTGTTTGTTAAACCTTGGGAAGGTTATGCAATTCAAAAACAATTCGCTCTCGACCAAGCAACACAACCGTGGGTTTTGAGTTTGGATGCCGATGAGAGAGTTTCCGATGAACTTAGAACAGAGTTGTTGTGGATGAACTTTACGACCATTGAACACGCAGCATTTACCATTCCCCGAAAAAACTTTGCGTTTGGTAAGTGGATTAAAAACTGCGGTATGTACCCCGACCGACATATCCGTTTATTCAAAAAGGATTCTACTTATGTTAATCAGGTAAAGGTACACGAGGGGTTTATCGTCTCAGGAAGTATTGGCGAGCTTAACGGGGATATTATTCATTACACATTTACAGATATCGCTTCTGTTTTTTCAAAAATTAACCATTACTCATCGCTTCAAGCCGAAAGCAAAAAAACAGATAAGGTCCCTACTATCACTTCGATAACACTTCATACTGTAGCCGCTTTTGTAAACCATTTTGTAGGACGAAAAGGCTACCGCGATGGGATACATGGTTTTGTAGTTTCAGTAATTCACGCAACAACAACAATGTTAGTCTATCTTAAAGTGTGGGAACGCTCTCAGAAAAAATAATTGATATTTCTTGGTACTTGCCTCTAACTCAATTTTTCTCTTACTATCGACATCACCTGTTCAATGCTTATCCCGTCGTGGAAACGACAAGTCTCTTTGTCTGCACTACAATGCCCATCACAATAGTCTCCGCTCACTTCTACGTTAGTCGAATTGGGACTGGAGAGCCCCCAGAGTGTTGCACAGTTCATAGGTCTGTGACAATACATAGCAATTGAGGGGGTGTTTAAACCGTCGGCAATATGGGAGGGACCCGTAGAAGAGGAAATGTATAAATCAACAATACTGAGCAATGCCACAAGCTCCCTGAGGGAATCATACGACTGTGTTAAATCAAGCAAGTGGGCGGAACCAATTGTTTTAACCTTTGTCCTAAACTCATCGGTAGTTTCTTTAGCAGTAAGAATGATCTGAATTTTGTGTTGATACTCTTCTAATAGTTGCA
>CALKUG010000135.1 GCA_937996765.1 uncultured Ignavibacteria bacterium | reverse complement strand
TACAGTTTGTAAAATCATTACCCCATTTAACAGCAGAAAGCGCACTAACACTTACCATTGCAACAATAGTTTCAGGTGTAAGCGGATACTTAGCCATTGATTTGTTGTTAAAGTTTTTAAGAAAATACTCAACTTTTGTGTTTATTTATTATCGCATTGCGTTGGGTGTTATAATTTTAGTGTTGTTATCTATGGGTATTATTCAACCATAAATCGGAGATAGAATGAATAAATTAGTTTTAGTATTAAGTAGTCTTGTTGCTCTCTTTTTTGTAGGATGTTCTGCGGGTACCGCTGTGAACACCGAGAAAAAAGAAGTAACTGTTCAAACAAAAGAAGAAGGAAAAGGTAAAATGGCTGAAACACCAAGTCTTGGTAAAGTATCGTATGCTACAGTTGTAACCAATATGGGTAGCTTCAAAATAGAATTCTACGATGAGCTTGCTCCAAAAACAGTTGAAAACTTCAAAGGTCTTTCGAGAAACGGATATTTCAACGGAGTAATTTTCCACAGAGTAATCAAGGGATTTGTAATCCAAGGTGGCGACCCAACAGGAACAGGCCGTGGCGGTCAAAGTTTATGGGGCGGAAAATTCAAAGATGAGTTTACACCTCTTCTGCGCCACGATGCAGCAGGAATTCTTTCTATGGCGAATGCAGGTCCTAACACAAACGGAAGTCAGTTCTTTGTTACACTCGCACCAACACCACACTTAAACGACAGACATTCCGTGTTCGGAAAAGTTGTTGAAGGTTTAGATATAGTTCTTGCTATTGGTAGCACACAAACCGGACCTGGCGATAAACCCGTAAAAGATGTAATCATAACCGAAGTTATCGTAGAAGACTAAATTCAATAATGGCGAAACAAACCGCTTCGAGTAATAAAACATTCTCGATTAAAAACAACGCAAAGCGTCCAACAGTAATCGAGCAGCAACTAAAACAAAAGAAGTTGCAGCAGGTGTATTTTCTTTTTGGCAAGGATGAGTTTTTAATAAAACGCATGGCCGAAGAGCTCGAAGCGGTGTGTTCGGATATTGGAGTAACCGAGTTTGATAAAGCCCTCTATTTTGGGAATGATGAGTCGGTTATTGAAAAGGCAGTGGATTTTTGCGATACATTCCCGCTTGGGGATGGCAAAAAGCTTTGCATTATTAAGCAAGGTGAATCGGTTAAAAATTGGGA
>CALKUG010000134.1 GCA_937996765.1 uncultured Ignavibacteria bacterium | reverse complement strand
GGATTTGTAAAGTCCGGTCTCAGAATCTTGTTGTTTGATTATGAAATCATTGATGTTTCGTTTACCAACCGTGTTTCATACGCAGGTGGCGGTATGGCCGGAACAGGGAACGGATTTTCGAATTTCTGGGGACTTTCCTACAACGAAAACGCAGGTCCTTCACGATTGTATATGTTAGGGTTAAGTCAGGATTTGGGACGAAGAACTGCCGGTACATATTCAGATGCGTTCAGTGAAAGTAACACCCTCGATTTACGCACATCCAAACCATTATGGGAAGGTGCAAAAATTGACCTTAATTGGAAACTGGGATGGGATATTCAAAAGAATAGCACTGTTACCATTGGTGATGACGGTTTTGTT
Organism: uncultured Ignavibacteria bacterium; assembly: GCA_937996765.1. Taxonomy (GTDB): domain Bacteria; phylum Bacteroidota; class Ignavibacteria; order Ignavibacteriales; family Ignavibacteriaceae; genus CALKUG01. Next base: position 2,761 of record CALKUG010000134.1, on the reverse strand, counting down.
AATGTGGGCACTGCAACAACCACCGGAAAAATAAGTAGGTCGTTTTTATCCTTGCCCTCTACTTTGATATTTTCATTTGTAGGAAGCGGTATAACCAAAGTAAATGAACTGTATAAGGAGTATTCAGGTTCAAAACAAGAACGCCTTTCAAAAGCTTTTGTGAATGGTTTTGAATCACTGCCACTTTTAGGTAAACTTGGATTTTTAAGTGATTTTATCAACTATATCCCAAGACCAAACTGGGCGGTAACATGGTCGGGACTCGAAAAGTACAGCATTTTCGAAAGTTGGGCTCAGCGTGTTAGTTTGGACCATAGATATAGCTCAGATTATTCTGAAGGTTTCCGATACGCAAAAGGTGAAGGTAAAACTGTAGCTTCGCAACGAATATCATACGGATTTAGTCCGCTAATCGGCTTAAACTTAACATTTAAGCAACTCTGGGAAGGTAATTTTACCGGTAATGTTAAGTACAGTACACGTAGTTCTTTTGATATCGGACAAACAACCACTGCCGTTACAGAAGGTTCGCAACGTGAAATCGGTATATCATTAAACTATAACAAATCCGGTTTTGAGATCCCATTATTTGGTATCAGTCTTAAAAACGATATTGAGTTCAGTTTCTCATATACTTTAAGCAACAATTCTTCCATAAAATATGAGATGGATGATTTTAAGGAAGATGGTACACCACTCAGCGGAACAAACTCAGTAACATTTGAACCAAGAGTGAAGTATGTGATAAGCTCGCGCCTTACCATGTCGTTATACTATCGCAGAACAGAAACAACTCCCGAAGGAGCAAATAAAGTACCTCCAACCACTCGTAACGAGGCCGGTTTGGATATTAGAATTTCAATACAACAATAATATGCCGTACTCAACACTCAGAAGAGAGCGATTCACCTTTGCAGTCAGTTTAATACTGATGCTACTTAATGCTGTGTTGCTCATATATGGTATTGTGTATTCATTAACAGTAGTAACAATTATAGCTGTTTTGTTGTTTTTGGTGTTTACTTATAAAACTATGCTTATTGCGCCAATTGTACTAAAAAAGCAAAGTTTTACAGATTTCGATCATATCGGTTATACAGGGTCATTTCAACAAACGAAGCCCAAAATTCAAGTAAGAAGCACCAAGAGCGAAATAGGTGTTCTGTTTATTCATGGCTTTTCTGCATCAACTTCCGAATTCGATAGATTGAGCAGGGAATTGAGTAATCGTGATATTCCTTACTACGTGCCTATGATAACAGGGTTTGGGATTGATTCTCTGCGTTTACTTGAGACTATCTCCCCGAAAGATTGGGTTCGCGATTGTATAGACTCCTATGATATGTTATCTGAAGTTGCCGAGAAAATTATAGTAGTAGGCCATAGTATGGGTGGATTGCTTGCCTTCCATTTAGCCATGCACCGAAAAATTGAAAAGCTTATAATAACTGCTCCGTATCTTCTTGAAAAACCCAAACATGTATTTATGAAGAAGTTGTTACTTACACCTTTTTTTGGTGATTTGTTGGTAATGGTACACCCGTATGTTACAAAAAGCGGGAAAAAACACCTCGATGAACCTACATGCAGTGAAGTGAAACGATTTGTGTATGATAGAGTGCCTACAAATGCCATCAGAGCGCTTTGGGTACTTCAAACAGACATGATTTACGATTCAGTAGCCGGATTAGACGTAACAGTTCTATTTGGCGGAATGGATAATACCTCCGATGCTCATAGGGTAAAAGCCGTTCTCAAATCCCTCACAAAAACCAATTATATCGTGTTTGAAAACTCCGGTCACAACCTACTTGAAGATAACGAGAGGGACGAAGTAGTTAAAACAATCCTGCAAAGAATTCTCCCCGAATAACACTCTCCAACAGCAAAAATAAGCCAAAAACAAATAAAAGTTTTGAAATCTACGATTCAATCGGAAATTTACAAAGCAATGTCGATTCCAAAATACAGTCTTGAAAAACTGAATGTTTAAAAAATGGATGAGTATTTCGGGGTATAAAGCTGAAAAATGCAATGTAGTTTATACCGGTAATCAGACATTGAAAACAAGCAACGGTGAGTTGATGCATTGGAGGGAATTGAGGATTTGAAAGGGAAGTATGTCACTTGCAGAGCGGAGAGGGCGGGATTCGAACCCGCGGTAACTCTTGCGAACTACGACGGTTTAGCAAACCGTTGGTTTCAGCCACTCACCCACCTCTCCGGGAGTCATTTGTAAGTAGCTTCCAAATATATTAAAAGTTGGGCGAAATTAAAAGAAAAATTTAATCAAAATGCCCGATTAATACTTGGCTTTTAGAAGCTTTTCGGGGATAAGTAAAGCGATGTAAATTTCTATAATACTTAATGGCACAGCAAAGAATAAAAGTGCTAAGGGTAAAACTTGCAGATTATAGAGGGTTATCCACATCATGGGAAAAGAGATAATCCAAACCAAAACTAATGTTTGAGGGGTGTTAAATTTTTCTCGAATTTCTGAGATGATAAAAGCCAAACCAAAGCTCCAAACCATCCATAAAACTCCGTTTAATGGGAGGGTTTCGAAAACAAGATTCAGATTTTTATACTGCTCAATCCACAGATATTTGAAAAGAATTTCATTTCTTAAAAACTCCGAAAATGTAATCCATAATCCAGGTAAAATTATAGTAAATAATAATTTTAATTTCATAATAATTAACTCATTTTTTAAATAAATAAATTACTATAAAAAATAAAAATAAAAAAAATAAGAAGTTAA
>CALKUG010000133.1 GCA_937996765.1 uncultured Ignavibacteria bacterium | reverse complement strand
TGTGCGTTTGCAAGCACAGCAAATAAAAGCAAGAAAAGGGGGAAAAAACACATGCGATTTTTCATCACTAAAGCCACCTTTTATCAATTGGCAAATTACACTCCACCCGTTTCAAACAATGCTCCGTTTTTTATTATAGTAAAAGTAATCTAATGCTGAGAAAATACGCAATCATAATTGAATAAACAAAATGGTTTATTATAAATATGCAAAGTGGTGGAGCCCTAAGAAATAATAAAAACTATACTATCTGTTTTTCAAAAACAGTGAGCGCCCTGGCAACTATTTGATCCATATTATAGTATTTGTAGTCTGCCAATCTACCGCAAAATAGCACTGAGTTTAGCTTTTTGCTTTCTTCGAGGTACTTGTTATAAAGGAGTGTGTTTTTCTCTTGTGGTATCGGATAATAGGGCTCGTTTACATGAGGCACATACAGGGTAGAATATTCTGTAGCCAAAGTAGTTTTAGGATGTTTTTGTCCTGTAAGGGTTTTGTACTCGGTTATGCGAGTATAGTTATAATCGTTGGGGAAATTATGCGAACCTGCTCCATGAAAGTAGGTTTCCTGATTAAGAGTTTTAAGGTCAAAATACACATTGCGGTAGGGGAGAGAACCGAACTGTGAATCGAAGAATTCATCAATCGGTCCCGTAAAAATCATCTTATCAAACTTGATATAGTCAATTGCTTCTCTGTAATCTACATTCAACAGTAAGTGTATGTTTTTATGATTCAACATTTTTTCAAACATTTTGGTATAGCCGTTAAGGGGCAGTGCTTGGTAGGTATCTTGGAAGTAACGGTCATCGCGAGAAATAAAGACGGGTACTCTTGCGGTAACCGATGGATCTAACTCTTCGGGAGTAAAATCCCACTGTTTTTTAGTGTAGTTTAGGAAGATATTTTCGTAGATGAAATTGGCTAAAAATTGAAGGTCGGGGTTATCTAATTCTTTTAATTTAAGTATGGGGATTTTTTCGTTGTAGTCGAAGTGCTTAAGGAGTAGCTCTTCGAGCTTTGCAGCTTCGTTTTTAGGAAACACTTCATAAAGAGAGTTCAAGTTAAACGGTAAGGTTACGGGATTACCCTCAATAACGGCTTTCACTTTGTGGGAATAGTAATACCAATCAGTAAACCTCGAAAGGTACTCCCACACTTTTTTGGAATTTGTATGGAAGATATGAGGACCGTATTTATGAATAAGAATACCCTCATCGTTGTAATAATCGTAAGCGTTACCTGCAATATGCTTGCGCTTATCAACAAGTATTACCTTTTTATTTAGCTCATTAGTTAGCCGCTCTGCAAGCACTACACCTGAATAACCGGCACCAACAATGAGATAATCATACATAAATATGCACCTTTCTTAAAAGTTCTGCAGCGAAAATTTTCATTTCCCCAAACTTAAAAATAGGGATCCTTTTTTTGTAGAAAACAAGAATCATTGAAGTAGTAATAACTACTTCGGTCAGAAACCAAGCTAATGCTGTTCCAACTTCATTCAGATACGGAATAAACAAGATATTGAACGAAACACAAAAAACAGCACCGACTAATGTGATATAAAAAAAAACTTTATCCATTTTAAGGTTAAGCATACCATGAATACCCAACAGATTACTTATTCCAATAATAAGCGGTGCAAAGGCCATAATTTGAAGAGCAGGAAGAGCCGGTAAAAATTGTGGGCCAAAAACAATCGAAATAGCTAAATCGCCAAATAGTAGCATGCCTACAGCTGCAGTAAGTAGAATTGGAACAATTACCACCATTGCTTTATTAAGCAGCAACATTCCACCCTCTTGGGATTCGTGAAATGCTTTGCTCATCAATGGGAATAGCACTTGATTGATAGGGGTCATAATAAGCATCTGAACAGCTTGGATTATTTTTAGTGCGGAGGTGAAAAGTCCAACATAATAGGTCGATGCTAACACACCTAATAAAAATGTGTTGCTTGTTGTGTAAAGGTTAATAGTTATGGTTGAAAGGAAAAGAGCAAACCCATCTTTCAATGACTCCTGAATGTCGTTGAAAGTTGGGAATAAATAAGTGATTTTGAATTTTACAAAAGCGTAAATCGTCAATAATATTGCTATTGCAATATTTGTAAATGAGTAAATACTCAACAACAACAACGTATCATCGGGTGAATTAATAAAAATAAATATCAGAGCTAATGAGATAATTCTAATAGACAAAACTGTTATAGACATTACAGTTACTCGACTTAAACCCTGAAAAAGCCAATTAGGATAAATAATGTAGCCGAGGTTAACAGCATAAGCCATGACATGGTAAGGATAGTCAGCACGTAAAATGGGTACTGAGAATGTGATACCTAAAAATAGCGCAGTAGAAAGTATAAACAGCAAAGATTTAGTGGTAAAAATAGTAGAAACAATTGAAGAAAGTTTTTTAGGGTTCTCGCTATTTACTGCTACATGTCTTACCGCACTTAAATCAAATGCGTAGTTTATCAACAACATAAAATAGACAGCGTATGCTTGCGAGAAATTTATCAGTCCATAATCGGAGGTTGAGAGTACTCTTGCTATATAAGGCAAGGAAATAAAAGGTAACACCAAATTTGAAAATTGGATGAGTGAGAGTGTAAATCCTTGTGAGAAGTGACCCCTAATACTCATTCTTGTTTTCAAAACAGTTTAATAAAGTATTGGCACTTTCCTTCCAGCTAAAACTTTTAACCCTCACTTGTGCTTTCAACTTATCTTCTTTTGAATAAACTGATTGTAGTGTGTGTTGTAATATATCTGCAAGTTCCAAAGGATTATTTTGGTCAAAATAAGTTATGCAATCTGCTCCAATTTCCTTAAAAACCGGGATGTCTGAGGCGATAACGGGAATACCTGATAACATACCTTCTATTACGGGTATTCCAAAGCCCTCGTACTTAGAAGGAATAACTAAGCATTTTGCTGATGCATACAACGAAGGCAGATTGTTTTCTTCAATAAAAGGCAAAAAGCTAACAGAATCCTTGTATTCAGAAGAGTTAACAAGCGAATCTACATAAGAGTTTTCCCAGGATATTCCCGAGGTTAGAAGTAATTTTGTTTGCGTATCGCCCATACTTTTAATGTAAAAAAATGCCCGAATAAGAACTTCCACATTTTTACCCGGTTCAATAGCCCCTACATAAAG
>CALKUG010000132.1 GCA_937996765.1 uncultured Ignavibacteria bacterium | reverse complement strand
GATTAATTGGTACCCGGTAAACAGAATATTCAACGCAACAATAATTGCAAGAATCGGATCGAGTGCTGTAATTCCGGTAAGCATTACTAAACCTACACCAACCACAACCCCGAAGCTTGTGAACGAATCTGTAAGTACATGCTTGCCATCGGCTTCTAATGTAATAGAATTGTATTTTTTCCCCTCGCGAATCAAGTAAAAACCGAGCACTAAATTTACCACACTTGCAATAAGAATGATTATCAAACCGGTATCGAGAGATTTGATTGTTACACCTTGAATTAAATCCAATGTAGCGGTATAAAGAATCGTGAAAGCAGCAATGATTATAAGCAGTCCCTCAGCACCTGCGGAGAAATATTCAACATTTCCATGTCCATAGAAGTGACTTTTATCAGCAGGGCGCGAGCTAATAATTATACTCATCAACGCAACCGTAGTAGCAGCCACATGAACCACTGATTCCGCTGCATCCGAAAATATTGCCGCGGAGCCGGTAATAAGGTATGCTCCCACTTTGAATATGAACATTCCAATTCCAACAATCAACGATATGATTGCGGCACGTTTTTTTAGTCTATTTGTTAACGGATCCATTTTTCTGCATAATTATGAGCAAGAAGTAATCTTTATCAACCAAAATATACAAAAATTGTAAGGTTCTTGATTGACAAAAAAAAAGAAATTGGCTATCTTATTTTCTTAATCCAAGCTATTGTAAACCATTTAGCTTAATAACAACTATCAAAACAAGGTGAAACATGGAAAAAACAACCTTTTTCCGGTGGATTCTCGTTTTTACTTTTCTTTTTAGTTCGTTAGGACTTTCGCAGAGTATCGAACGGCAAAAAAAAGCTGAAAGCAAGAAATTACCACAAAGTGTTCAAACGATGACCTCGCATAATAATTGGCGTGGAAATCTCCCAAAAAACAATGCCGGCGCTCAGAGAGCTACGGTGTATTTAACCGAGAACTTTGAGTCTGGTACCATAACAGGTGGTGGCTGGGCTGAACAAACTCTCAATGCAAGTTATAATTGGGATGTAAATACATCAACCCCTATTCAAGGTGTGTATGATGCGTTAATTGGTTACGATCCGGCTCCTGCAGACCAGGATGAGTGGATTATATCCCCTAAGGTAGATTTAAGTGCTTCTGCAGCACCTGAAATTAGCTTCTCATTTAGAACAAGCTATTATTGGATGGTTACACCTAATAATAATGCTGATCTCCGCCTTATGTATTCAACCGATAACGGAACAACATGGTCGCAAAAATGGTCAGAACAAACTCATGGTGTTTTTACCTCATGGGCTACTGTTGATGTACTGTTAAACTTCCCTGAATTAGCAGGTAAAAGCCAAGTGCGTATTGCCTTTAATTACAAGGGTAAGGATGCATCCGATTTAGTACTTGATAATATCATGCTTGCTGAAAAAGCTTCCGGTCCTGTACTTTCTACTATAGTAACAGAATTAGAAGCTCCTAAAACCGCTGTTAACGACACGTTAAAATCTGAAATGGATTTTGCTATAGCAGTAAACAAAGGTACACAGCCGCTTATCGTTACACTCAGCAGCACTTCTGCTGATTTTGGTTTTAATTTCCCTAACTTAACAGTTGCAGCCGGTGATACACTCAAAGGTCAGTTGATGTTTCACCCCAAAGCTGTTGGTAACAGATCGGGTTACATAGTAATAAATAGTAACGACCCTTCAAACCCTACAGATAGTATTCACTTTACCGGTGTTGCTATAAAACAAGGTTATGCTGTTCAAGATTTCCAAGATTATGCTTTTGGTTCATGGAACTGGAAGTTAAAAGATGTAAATGAAGACCTCAACACCTGGGGTTGGTTTTATGCTTATTATGGCGGTGTTGAACAATCAACAGAATTTGTTGCAGGTTTCCAATACGGCAAAGATATGCTTACACCCAAACCAACTGCAGAGGATTATTTAATATCCCCAAAATTCAATGTTGTTACCGGTGATTCAATTTATTTTGATTTCTGGACTTACGATAGCATATCAACAGTTGAAGTAGTGGTTTCTGAAACCGGTTCCGCTAAAACTGCTGATTTTACTACACAATTAGATAGATTAACAAGCACCAGCACTAATCCCGAAACCTATGCTTATTCGCTCAGCGCATTTGCAGGCAAAACTATTCGCGTAGCATTCAGAGTGAAGGATCTCACAGGAACAATGCCTTATTCACTCTCTCTGGTGGATAACATTGTAACTCCTAAACCTATCTTCGATAATCTCGCTGATTTTTCAGGTCTCGTAACTTCACCGTTTGGTAATCCTGTTGCAGGTGCAAAGGTATTCCATATTAACGGAAGCGACACCACGACAACTTATACGGATCCTTTAGGTGAATACTTCTTACAAGGTGTTGCATTTGGACAAAGCAAAATTAGTGTTACCGCACAAGGTTTTGTTCAGAAAGATTCAGTTGTTACAGTTAGTGAGAACAAAACTTATTACTTGAACTTAAAACTGAGCACCGGTGCACCCGTTGTTGCATTCTCGGGAACAGTAAAAAGCACAAGCAATAACGCCATTAATGGAGCTATTGTTACGTTAACTAATAATGCAACCAGTGATATGGTAGCTGATACTACTGATGCAAACGGTGCATACTACATCGAAATGGAAGGTGGTACCTATTCTATTTCTTACTTCCATCCAAGTTATAGCCCTTTCGACACCTTATTAGTTATAACTGCTAATAAAGTTGTTGATGTAAAACTTCAATCAATTCCTGCTTTAGGCGATTTTGTTGAAAGTTTTGAAGGGGTTGTATTCCCTCCATTAGGTTGGGTTGGTGAGGATTGGATTACTTCAACATTCTGGAAAGTTGATGGACTTAATTCAGCTCGCTCGCCTGCGGATCCTGCGGGAATTTATCCTTTGGTCTCGCGTTCAATTGATTTGAGCAAAGTTACCAAAAAAACCCTTTCGTTCTGGTGGAGAGAAGCTGCCTTGGCAACAGGATTGGCTGATAGTACACAGGTACAAATTTCTACAGATGAAGGTGCAACATGGACCACACTCCGCACTCTCCGTGCAACTACCAACGTTTCTAACGGTAAGTACGAAGAGATAGATTTATCTTCATACAGCGGTGTTGTAAAACTTCGTTGGAATTACGGAACCGATGGTTCATTGGATGCTTGGTGGTTCTATTTAGATAAAGTTGCCGTTGGTGCTACAAAGCCAATGGCTCCTAAAAATCTTGCTGCTTCAACAGTTTCAGGTAAAAAAGAAGTTAAACTCTCTTGGGAAACCAATACGTTCAGCTTTATGATGGCGCAAGTGAGTAAAGAAAAAACTCCTGATTTCTTGAACACTCGCGTTGGTCGCGAAGAAGCATCAATAATGCAAGGGTCATTTTTACCTAAACTCAGAGCAGGTGAATTCTATAAAATTTACCGCTCCGTAGGTGGTGATTCTTCATTCACCTATGCTGATTCAACTTCTTCTCTTTCATTCACTGATACAAAAGTTGAATTTGGTACCAATTACAGATACTATGTAACTTTAGTAAAAGGCGTGGATGAAAGTGAAGCTTCAAACAAAGTGAGCGTTACACCAACCGATTGGATGGTAGTTAATGTAACTGGTACTCATCATCAAGGTTTCGAGCATCCCGGAATGTTTCCTCCTGTTGGTTGGTCGGTTAAAAACACCAGTAAAGTTGGTTATTTCTGGTCACACGCAGATTCAACAATGGGCGACCCTGCCGGTGAAATGATTCACACAGGCGGACACTCAGCTTTTGTTGGATGGCATGCTACAGAAACTTCAGACGAGTGGTTAATGACTCCGCTGTTAGTAATTCCTAAAACTAATTTCGCTACATCTATTTGGTCACTAACATCAGATTTCTGGGCTGCAGGCGCTCAATTGAGCATCTATCGCACTTCAGATAAAGGTGTAACATGGGAACAAATATTCAAACAAGTGCCTGGTACCATTCAAACACCTGAGTGGAAAGAACATCCAATCTCAACCGGTGGAAAAGATACCGTTGCGTTTGCTTTTGTTTACCAAGGTGTTGATGGCGATAGAGTTGTTGTTGATGATTTTGTTTCGAAATCAACAGTTTCGAACGATGGTTCATCAACAATTACTGATTATGCATTGAATCAGAATTATCCTAATCCTTTTAACCCTTCAACCACAATTAGCTTTAGCTTACGCGAGAGCGGTTCTGTAACACTTAATGTGTATAACACATTAGGTGAGTTGGTTGCAACAGTGTTGAATGGTGAGTTTAATGCCGGTTCGCATACCGTACAATTTAACGCTTCACATTTACCTTCAGGAATGTATTTCTATTCTCTCGAATCTCAACAATTCAAGAGCACAAAGAAAATGCTTCTCTTGAAGTAATTTAAGAGCATGCTGCAAGTATGCAATGTTTTTTCCTCTGAATTTGATGAATTAACATTGCATACCTAACGGCATGCTTTTTTTATTGCACTTATTTTTCTACCGACATATAATACCTACGGCATTATAGTAGCGTTTAAAATGCAAAGCCCCCGTATTTTCGGGGGCTTTGTTTTTTTAAAGATGTTTACAAATTATTTCTTTTTGAACATCATGCCAATCCACTCATCTAAAGTGGTTAGCTCCCAGAACTCGGCTCCGGCTGATTGATACTGCTTCTTTATATCTTCTTCATCTTGCCGTAGCAATCCGCTCAGTAGCAATATGCCACCTTGCTTTACCTTTGCGAGTAGGTTGGGTGCAATTTCCATCAGAACATTTTTTTGAATGTTTGCAACCACAATATCAAAATCGCGTTCGGGCACGTCATCAACAGTGCCGATCAGAATCTTTAGCGAATCACCGCAAGCGTTCAACTGCCCGTTTTCAACAGCGTTCTCCAAGCACCACTCATCGTTATCCACGGCAACCGCATACGTGGCTCCAAACTTTAGGGCGGCTATAGCAAGCACTCCCGTACCGCTGCCAACATCCAAAACGCGCATACCCGTTTTGGTGTTACGCTCAATAGCACGAACCATTAACTTGGTTGTTTGATGCTCACCCGTGCCAAACGACATTTTAGGGGTAATGATCAGTTCAACCTCATCGGAGCTTGGTGTGTATTCTATAAAATCGGGATGAATAACCACTCTATCAGAAATACGAATGAGAGTGAGAGATTTTTCCCACTCCTCATTCCAATTTTTGTTTTCGAGTACTTCAACGGTGTGCGAAAGAACAGCAATAGCGTATTGCTCCGTAAGCACGGTAAACACCTCACTAAGATTTTCTTCCAGATTTTCATCGGGATTTTCAAAATAAAGAATCGCAACTTTTTCTTGCAGCTCAACCCCATCGGGAGAGAGCGACCAAAACAAAGCACCTGCTTCATCGTCAATTTCTTGAGAAAAATGAACGGTAACTTTAGTGAAATATTGTAGGGGCATTGTAGTCCTATTTTTAAGCTATTTAAACTTTATCTAAAGCTTGAGCCATATCTGCCATGATATCCTCAACATTTTCAATACCAACCGAGAACCTAATCAGGTCATCGGTAATACCTGCTTTATCTTTTCCTTCTTTGCTCACCTTTGCATGTGTCA
>CALKUG010000131.1 GCA_937996765.1 uncultured Ignavibacteria bacterium | reverse complement strand
AATATATCGTTTTTTGTTACCATTCTCTTTTTCCAACACACAAATATATCACAAAAATGGCAATAAACAATAATAATTGCCAAAACTGTTATAAGTAATAATCAGCCGAGAAAGTCGTTTGTGCAAAAAATCTGAAATAAATTACTTGGCTATTTTGAGTATTCTTATTGAGCCTCTGAAAACGAGGACAAATATTGCTGCACCAATTATTAAATCAGGGTAGGGTGAATTAAATAGTAAGACCAAAACGCCGGTTGCAATTACGCCAATATTAACTAACACGTCGTTGGAGGTGAAAATCATGGTGGCTTGAATATGGGGTTCGTTACTTTTTTCGGATTTCAGTAAAAGTAATGTTGCGGCATTTCCGATTAAGGCAAGAAATGAGATAGTTATCATTGTTACAAAATCAGGAGGTGTTTCTGTAACAATAAATCTGCGTAGAACTTCAAGAAAACCTAAAAATGCAAGTGTTAGCTGTACAATTCCGCTTAGTAGGGCAACAGATTTCTTTTTTGATGTAGCTTTACCGACAACAAACAATGCAATGGCATATACAAAGGCATCAGCGAGCATATCGAGCGAATCTGCCACTAATCCCATTGATTTAGAAATTAAACCAAAAGTCATTTCAAGAACAAAAAACAGAAAGTTAATTGCAAAAACTATGAATAGAGTTTTCTTTTGTTTTGAATCGTTTTGCGAGGTTTCTTTTATAAACTGTGGGTTGCTTGCAATTTGGGAGCTACTGAGAGTTGAGCCCAAATTAAGTGAATTTAACGCCGAATCAATCTCAGCTAAATGATCTTCATGGAGTACTGTGAGTGTCCGATTTGGTATATCGAACGCGAGATGTGCAATACTCGGGATGGGTTCGAGTTTCATCCGAATCATTTGTTCTTCGGAAGGGCAGTCCATTTCTTTTATAATAAAAGTTGATTCTATGTGTTTTTGCATAATTTGTAAAGTATATATAATAAACTAAGTTACTAAAAGCCTTGTTATTTCGTGTGCAATCCACTTATAATTATGGAATGTCCCAATTCCCGTATTGCAGTATTAACGGGAATTGCGGTTTTTCCTAATTCCGTAATAGAATACTCTACTTTGGGCGGCACCACTTGGTAAACAGTTCTGGTTAACAATCCGTGCGATTATTCCTTGAAAAATAACAAACAAAATAATTAAACGTTAAATGCACAAACAGTTGACTTTGGTTGATTTAATTATTAAGATTGGGTGTACAACAACAACAACTTATGAAAATATTATCAATCATACTCCTTCTTGGGGTTTTATGCGTTTTAAACGCGCAGGAAGATCCCTTATACAGTAGCGAAACCGATGTTCTACTCACGGGATACGTGGCATTCAACGGTGAATGGGTTAACAACTTGCGTTCATTTTCAGAGCTGCAGTCGGACAAAGGTTTTAACCTTTCGGAAGCAAGCTTATTAACTACAATTAACTCATCCAATAAACTCAGTTTCTTTTCGGTTCTCACCTATAAACCACGTTTGTCGCTCAATTTTATGTTTGCTGAACTTTCGATGAAATACTCAGTTTCGGAGGAATTCAACCTAAAAATTGGTCGTTTTCTCTTACCCATTAATCCAATAAATTCAAATTACTTTGCTCCGGCAAATGTAGGAATCGCCCTACCTTCTTTTATAACGAATCATAAATTATTTCCTTTAAATATGAACGGTGTTGAATTTAACGGTAATATTCCAGTTGCCGATGCAATAGATTTTAATTACAATTTACTCGGAGGTAGTTATTATAAAATTCAACAAACTGCCGAAGGTGTAGTTGGATTTTTTGGGAGGGAGGGCTTGTACATGGATAGTGATTTAAAAGCAGTAAAGCAAAGACTTGTAAGAGTTGATAGCATTAATTCTTTTGTTCCTCAGATGTACTGGGGGTCGGGATTCCGTACAGAGTTAGGCTTTTACAATAATCTCAAAATTGGAATAGGTGGCTTCTACTCAAGTGAGGAATCCACGAAACAAACAGCCGACCAAAAGACAGTTACAACAAATGTTGACCTCTTTGCCATAGGTGCAGATTTTAGATATTCAATATTTGATTTTGACCTTAATTCTTCGCTGTGGTTTGGAATTGAAGAACCAGTGGATAGTAAGAATTTTGTCAAAAAGGATTATCACATGATAACCTGGGATCTGGCATATAGCGGGTTTAAAGATATTACTCCCTATACCAGAGCTGAACTAATCCGTGGCATGACAAAGGAAGATCGGACCCGAATTCTCTTTGGCATTAATTACCGTCCCTCTTACGATTTTACATTTAAGTTGGAGTACATCCGTTACCTACAAGATTTTGTTGAGGAATTTGATATTTTACAATTTTCAACCATATACTCTTTTTAGGATAGAATGAAAACACACTCTATCCTTCAGATGGTTGTATTAAGTTTGATTATGCTTGGATGCGTTCAAGCACAAGAGTTTATTGTTATTGTTAATAAGGCGAATCCTATAGAATCTCTTACTAAAACCGAACTAAATGATATCTTTTTGAAAAAAGAATTAAGGTGGAAAAGTGGGGAGAAAATTCAACCGGTGAACATTGTTTATTCATCTGAGTTAAGAGAGATTTTTACTCGTAGCATACATCAAAAAACAGTAAATCAAATTCGCTCTTTTTGGCAGCAATCAATTTATTCAGGTAAGCAAGTGCAGCCAATAGAGTTAACTACTGAAACTCAAATGATGGCCTTTGTTCGAGACCATATTTACTCAATCGGATATGTTTCAAGCGGGGCTACTTTGTTGGGAGTAAAAAAGATTACGATAAGGGATGAGTAAAATGTCAATTAAATCCCCTCAATCTTTTAGTAAACGAATTGCGATTTTCCCCATAATACTCGTCTCCACTTTTGCAATATTTTATTTGGTGATCAACCATTTTAGCTTCAGGAATGAAGAATTGTTAAAAGAGATGAGTGGTAGATACTTAACGGTTATTGAGACAAGTCTTAAGTTAAGTGAAAACATTAAGATGGTTCAGCGGAGAATGCATGATGCAGTGGCCGTAGGGGATACCACGAAGATTTATGATGCAGATTCTGCTGCAGTAAGAGTTTACTCGCTGTTGGAATTACTCTCAGCGCTTACACCTGGAGAAAAGCAGCTTGTTGAATTGAACTCGTCCTTTGCAAATTATTATCCCTTGGCTCGTACTGCTACCAAAAGAATGATTGTAGAACAATTTTCGGAATCGTTGGCAAATGATATCCAACTGATGATTGATCGGTATAATCAGCTTAATACACTCGTAGAACAATATGAAATAGCAAGCAAAGAAAAAATACACATTCATGTAGAGAGTATTAAGGAGAATAATAAAACTGCTGAAAGGGTAAATGGATTAATCATTATCGCAAGTTTGTTGATATCTATTTTGGTTGCTTATTTCCTGAGTAAGGCAGTAGTGAAACCCTTCCGCGAGTTAAATGACGAAT
>CALKUG010000130.1 GCA_937996765.1 uncultured Ignavibacteria bacterium | reverse complement strand
ACAAAGAAATGCACTGCGATGTAATTGTTGCAATCGGCGGTGGTTCGGTTCTGGACTGTGCTAAAGGAATTGGGATTGTTGTTTCAAATGGTGGTTCAATTCTTCAGTACGAAGGCGTTGATCAAGTACCAATACCCATGCCCCCTCTTATTTGCATTCCTACAACAGGTGGCACTTCTGCCGATGTTTCCCAATTCGCTATAATAAACAATACTGCCGAAAAAGTTAAAATTGCCATTATCAGCAAATCCGTTGTTCCCGATGTTGCCCTTATTGACCCCATTACCTTAACTACTATGTCACCTTATCTTACAGCTTGCACGGGCATGGATGTTTTAGTGCACGCCATTGAAGCTTATGTTTCTAACGCGAGCTCCCCTATCACAGATATGCATGCACTTGAGGCAATTAGGCTTGTCTCCGAAAATCTCACTCAAACTGTTCAAGAACCGCAAAATATTGCTTTAAGAAGGAATATCATGCTTGCGAGTCTGCAGGCAGGACTTGCTTTTTCAAACGCCAGTCTGGGTTGTGTACACGCTATGGCACATAGTTTAGGGGGTTTTTTAGATTTGCCACACGGTGAGTGTAATGCTTTGTTGCTCCCTCATGTAGTTGATTATAATTTTTCTATTGTTCCTGAACGATTTGCCAACATCGGAAAAGCACTGGGCTTAGATTTAAGGGGATTAACATCTCAAGATTCAAAGAAACGAATTGTGAGCGCAATAACAGATCTACGTGCATCATGCGGTATTTCACCGAGTCTATTAGCTCGTGGAGTAAGTAAATCGGATGTAAAAAGACTTTCGGAAAAAGCAATTGACGACCCCTGTAACGCCACTAATCCGCGTGCCCCCATTCAACGCGATCTCGAAGTGATTTATGAGGAAGCTCTTTGAGCGAATCAGAGCAAAACAAATGGCAATCCCTGCGGGATAATATTATTGGGTTTGGAGAAAACTCCAACCGAAAGAGCTATTTCCCTGAACTTCAAAATAAAATACATGAACTTGAAGCCACTGAAAAAGAGCTGCTTGAGCATAAAAATAATCTCGAAAAACTGGTAAAGGAAAGAACTCAAGAGTTAGAGCAAAAAAATGAGGAGCTTAA
>CALKUG010000129.1 GCA_937996765.1 uncultured Ignavibacteria bacterium | reverse complement strand
TCCTAATTTTACAATACTCGACCAAGGCGATTCCGAGGATGTTGTTAGTTTAGTTCGTTCGCAAATTCCTGCAGCTGAGAAAAGCAAAAGATTTCCCAATAAATCAACACTTCATAAAATATTTTCATTTGCATTAAATACGTGCCGGCCTATAGATGACGTTGTGTTTATGGAATATCCACAATTCTTTAACGACATTGATAAGATTATTGAGATTCATACTGCATATCAAGAGTATAAACGAAAAAATAACATTCTTGATTACGATGATTTATTAATTCGTTTCAGAGACTTTGTAAACGACCCTATTTCAAATCATTTTCTTGAACGTATCAACTTCATTATGGTGGATGAATTTCAAGATACCAATGCCTTGCAATCTCAGATAGTTTCAGGTTTGGCACGACTTAAAAACAACATTATGGCAGTTGGAGATGACTCCCAATCAATCTATTCATTCCGTGGTGCAAACTTTAAAAACATTATGGACTTTCCCAGGTTGTTCCCAGATACCAAAGTCATAATGCTTGAAGAAAATTATCGTAGCACTCAACAAATTCTTGATTTAGCCAACGTAATCAACAAAGCTGCCACCGAAAAATTTGAAAAAAATCTTATCAGTAAACGTGGTGAAGGCAGTTTGCCTATGATACTTGCGGCGTATAACGAGAATCTACAATCGCAATTCATAGTTGAGCGTGTTCTTGAACTTCGTGAAGAAGGCGTGTCCCTAAACGATATGGCGGTATTGTTTCGCTCTTCATTTTTTTCGTTTGATCTCGAAATTGAGCTAACTAAAGCCAATATACCTTTTATTAAAGTTGGAGGTATGAAGTTTGTTGAAACTGCCCATATTAAAGACCTAATAGCATTTTTGCGAATTGCCATGAACCCTACAGATTTTGTGAGTTGGCATCGAATCCTGATGCTACACGAAGGCATAGGTGGTAAAACCGCTCAGCGTATTATTAATGAACTCGAAACCGGACGTATTTCAATTCAAAAGCCACCAAGTGAATACGAATCAAACGCTTATGTTAAAAAGTTGTATGAGTTGTTTAGAGTGCTTAATGAAATCCATATTGGTAATGATACCCCCACACAAAAGGCGCTAAAAGCACAAGAATACTACTATCCCCTATTCAGATTGAATTATGATGATTTTACGAAGCGAGCTAAGGACTTAGATATTTTTCTGAACATATCTGAGAAGTACGAAACTCTCGACACCCTGCTTACCGATATGGCTATAGAACCCCCTGTTGAGTCTGTTATAGATATAGAAGAAGAGGATGCAGAGCAGGAAAAACTCACACTCTCAACCATCCATAGTGCAAAAGGTCTTGAATGGAATAGCGTTTTTGTAATTCATGCTCTCGATGGTTTTTTCCCATCCACACGTGCTTCTGAGCGTTTTGAATCACTCGAGGAAGAGCGTCGTTTAATGTATGTGGCAGTAACACGAGGCGCTAATAATTTGTATATCTCCTACCCAATGAACATCTATGATAGGGAAACCGGAACCGTTCTTTCTAAACCTTCACGTTTCCTCACCGATCTAACTTCTGACCTTGCTGACGCCTATTTTTTACAGTAATTTATTCATTCAAAAAATGAGTCAACTATTATGAAATCAAAATTATT
>CALKUG010000128.1 GCA_937996765.1 uncultured Ignavibacteria bacterium | reverse complement strand
GTGCCAGAACCACCACCTGAAACTTGGATTGAAACATTTGCGTTTTGTTTCATATACTCCTCAGCCCATTTCTGCACCATGTTTACCATAGTATCACTACCACGTACAGAAATAACTGTTTTAGATTCTTCGGTAGTCTTTTTACAACCTGAAAAAAGAGCTACTGAAAGAAGTAATAGAACCGAAAGAGTGAAAAATTTTGTTGAAACTGAAATTTTCATCTGACAACTTCCTTAGTTTGATTAATAAATCGCTTGTCTTACTTTGGTTGAAATATAATCCATCAACCATACAACAAGTGCTATCATAATTACAATAAGTCCCACCTCATTCCACTTAGCAAGTCCCTGATACTGTATGAGCATTGTACCAATACCGCCTCCACCAACCATACCAATAATGGTTGCCATTCTAACGTTGATATCCCAGCGGTAAATGGTAAAGGAGAGGAAAGGCAATATAATTTGTGGCACAACAGCGTACCAAATAATTTGTATTTTGTTTGCTCCTGTTGCGGCAATGGCCTCAACCGGACCTGCATCAATTGACTCGATAGCTTCGGAATATAATTTCGCGTTTGATGCAATAGTGTGTACTAATAATGCAATCATTCCTGCGTAAGGTCCTATTCCCACCCAAACAGAAAAAATAATTGCCCAAATCAATGGTTCAATAGAGCGGATAAAATTTAATACCACTCTTAAAGTGTAATAAATGCCCATATTAATGGCATTATCATCCATGAGATTACGAGCAGAAAGGAAGCTTAAAATTAAAGTTATGGGAATTGAAAGCACTGTGGCGACCAAAGCAATGTAAATTGTTTCGATAATTGCAAATACTGATTGGTCAAAGATATTGAGTTCAGGGTTAAACAGAGCTGCAAATATTCTCTGTGCACCTTGGATTCCTTCGGAGCTAAACAAATCCACAATCGAAACACCCGTGGAAACCCAACCTGCAATAAAGGTAAGGTTAAATAAAAACCAACCAAAGAGTTCAACTGTCCATTTAGTTACACTATTTTCTTTCGCAACTCCAAGTAACTTACCCGAAAGCGAGGTTCTACTATAGCCCCATGCAAAACCTGCTATAAGTGAAGCAAGTGCAATTAGTCCAATTTCTCCCCAGGTAAACGGGGCATCTTTTAATTGCAGGATAAATTTATAATAGATTATTCGTTGGAGAACAAGAACAGAATAAAAAATGAGAAAAGCATCTAAGAGAGAGGCCTTGATTAGGTTAAGCTTAAACTCCTTGCGTTTTTTGTTCTCGATGATTTTTACAGGATCTATATGAAGTTCTTCTATTTCCATTACCTTATCTCAACTTCTTCAGCTTCATCACCATAAATAGCTTTAAACCATTCTTCCGAAATTTCTGATGGATCACCTTGAAAAACAACCTCACCATGCTTTAGAGCAATAACACGGGTTGCATATCTGCGAACCAAACTCAAAAAGTGAAGATTGCAAATAACAGTTGTTCCCAATTCTTTATTAATTTTTTCAAAATACTGCATCACCGAGTTCGATGTTGCTGGGTCTAATGATGCAACGGGTTCATCTGCGAGTAATAATTTCGGATCTTGCATCAAACTTCTTGCAATAGCCACACGTTGCTGTTGCCCACCCGAAAGAGAATCTGCTCGTACTTTTGCTTTATCTGCAATACCAACCATTTCAAGATACTTGTACGCATCGGCGACAACATCATCCGGGAATTTCTCGGTAATAGATTGCCAAGTGGTAAGCGAACCAAGCCGACCAGTAATAACATTTGTGAGAACAGAACGACGTTTTATAAGATTGAACTGTTGAAACACCATTCCAATATGCTTCTTAAGTTCTCTTAATTCCTGGCCTTTAACGTGGGTAACGTCTTTGTCGTCGAAAAAGACTTTCCCTGCCGTAGGTTCATGGAGACGATTAATGCAGCGCAATAACGTTGATTTACCGGAACCGCTCAAGCCAATAACCACTAAAAACTCACCCTCTTGCACCTCGAACGAAACACCTTTGAGTGCGTGAGTACCGTTATCATAAACTTTATGAAGTTTTTCGACTTTAACTAACATTTACTTTACACTTCCTTCAATATCTACATCTATACGCTTTAGAAGGTCGCGTAATACATCAAAATCTTCATCTTTAGTTGCCACCAAACCTCTAACGCTATAGATACTATATAAAGCTTCTTGCCCGTCTTTTGTATCAACAAATTTAAGAAGTGCTTCAACAATTTTGTTCTGAATAGAACGAGGCAACGCTTTATTAAATATAATCGGATCGTTTGGAATCTGTTCCGTGAACCCTATAATTTTAATTTTTTGCGCCACATCAGGGAATTGTGTAATAACACGAATGCGAGCATCCCTCAGCGTACCGTCGGCTGCCGGGGGTGAATAATATGTTGCGCCTGCATCAACTTGACCTTGATACACCATTGTAATTACATTATCGTGCTTTGCAGCAAATACTTCTTGTGCGGGTTTAATATTTTTTGCTTTTAATAAAGCTTTGGGGAGAATGTAACCAGAAGTACTCGCGGGGTCTGTGTAAGCAATTTTTTTACCTGCTAAGTCTTCTATAGTGTTAATCCCTGAATTTACTGAGGTTACAAACTGTCCGCGATAGGTTGTCTCTCCGTCATCTCTAATTACACGTAATCGCGCAGTTGCACCATATTTTTGATTTGCGAGTAGGTAAGTAAAGGTATTAACAATGGCAATATCACATTTATTACTACCTATTGCCTCAACAATTGCTATATAATTAGAGGGTATTGCAGTTCTGAAATGTAAACCTGTTTCTTTGAGCAAGTAGCTTGTAAGTGCATCACCGGTGGTGGTTATGGTTTGTGCATCAACAGAGGGGGCAAAATAGAGCTTAATGGGATTATCAGCACTGCCCAAAGCACCTCTATGCAATTCGCGGGAGGTGAAAACTACTATAAATGCAATAATTGGAAGGGAGTAAAGAAGAAACTTCACAGGACTCATATTTTAACTTATCGTAATTTCAAATATGCTAAAGGTAAATTTTATCTACGGTTGTTAGTATGTTAAGAAATTGTTAACAATTCGAAATATAACGAAAAAATCACTCATATCGTTCAAACTTAAACTTATCACCCAAATACAGTTTACGAACCTCTGCGTCGCCAGCCATATCTTCGGCGGTTCCGCTTCTAAATATAGCTCCACGAATGAGGATATATGCTTTATCAACTATACTGAGTGTTTCATGAACGTTGTGATCCGTTATTAAAACGCCAATACCTCTGTTTTTTAGACTTCCAACAATTTTCATTATATCTTCCACGGCAATGGGGTCAACTCCAGCAAAGGGCTCATCTAAGAGAATAAATCCCGGATTTGTTGCTAAAGTTCTTGCTATTTCGCAACGTCTTCTTTCACCTCCGCTTAATTGAAATCCCAAACTCTTTCTGATATGCGTGATTGAGAGGTCTTCAAGTAGTTCTTCGAGACGTTCTTTCCTCTGCTGTTTGGTCATTTTCATAAGTTCAAGAATTGCCATAATATTCTGTTCAACAGAGAGTTTTCGGAAGATACTTGCTTCCTGTGGTAAATAACCAATCCCCATGCGTGCTCTTTTATACATCGGTACGTTGGTGATATCTTTGGAATCTAGATACACCTTGCCCGAATTTGGAGAAATCATTCCTACCATCATATAAAAAGTTGTTGTTTTTCCTGCTCCGTTTGGTCCCAACAATCCGACAATCTCACCACGTGAGACCTGAACAGATGCCTTGTCAACAACAGTACGTTTTTTATAGATTTTGACTAATTCGTTACAGCTAAATGTATCGGGCACGTTTATTTCCTTACTCGATTGTTCTGTTTAATAAGAGCATTTCTTTTTTTGGTCGATTGGTAAAAGTTCTAAATTCAGGAATTAAAAACTTCTTCTCATTCCCAACCACCAAATCCTCAGGATGAAACTCACTTTTAGGGTCACCATAAAGTCGCACTTCTTCAACCTGATTTTCATTAAATCGTATTAT
>CALKUG010000127.1 GCA_937996765.1 uncultured Ignavibacteria bacterium | reverse complement strand
TTTGTAAATCTGTTTACCCCGAAGGGGTTAAATCTCGATGCAATCGAGACTGTAGAAAAAGAATACAAAGATGAATGGCATGCCGTAGAGCCCGTCCCGAATTTATTCGGGATATGCAACGAATGTGTTTGCAAAAAATCAAAATAAAGTTGCATCCCTCTCGGGATGCAGGGATGTGTGTTGGTGTTGTTTTCTACAGTCCCGCTGAGGCGGGATACCATCCCTTCGGGATGAAGAAAAATTGCGAAATCTGTTTGTATTCCCCCGATGAATCGGGTCAGGCACATCGGGATGAACAATGAAATAAAATTTTGCAATTAATACCCCGAAGGGGTTAAATCTCGATGCAATCGAGACTGTAGAAAAACATAAAAGCATATCCAAAAATAAAAAAAGGAATGCCGAGGCATTCCTTTTTTTATAAAACGGGGTGAAACGAGGGTTATTTCATCAAAACCATTTTTTTGGTTTGAATACCTGCGTTGCTGATGAGTGAATAAAAATAAACACCGCTGGTGAAATCGGTAGCATTAAATACTTGTGAATGTGAACCTGAGGTTACATATCCATCAAATAATGTAGCTACTTCTTGACCTAATGCATTTGAAACAACCAATTTAACATTTGAAGCTTCGGGAACCGCAAAAGTAATAACGGTTGAAGGGTTAAATGGATTAGGATAGTTTTGGTTCAATTCGAATGAAGTAACCACAGGGCTAACTTCTTCGGTACCAACTGCATTGTACTCAAATTTATAAACATCGCCATATAAATCACTTACATAAGCGGTTTTCATATCAGGAGTAAGAATAACATCCGAAGGAGCAACAAGTGGAGCACCAACGTTTGTATCAGCTACTGAAGTAGAGAACTTTGCAGGAAGTTCAAATTTTTCGATTGCAACGATATCTGCAATGATATCAAAAGCTTTAACCCAACGGCGTGTTGAGTCGGTGCCAGCTACCCAGAGAGCATTACTATGATCTACATAAATTCCGTAAGGAATGCCGGTTGCAAAAGCTAAATCTTGCTTTGCATCAGTAACGCGTTGTGACGTGTATTTAGAAGCATCGAGTTGATTTCCACCTGTCCATGCTGAGATACCGCCGTTGAGATCTACAGAACTCTTGGATGTACGGGAAGTATAAAAAGGTGTTGTTCCTACTGCATAGTTACCACCCGGTTGAAGTGCAAGATCTCTCATAATATCAAGACCTGAGGTTGCGCCACCAATTTCCATTGGGTAAGTGCTTACAGGAATCCATGAACCTTTACCCGGGGTGAGTAATGTATCTGAGAAGTTGTAAAAGCGGATACTGGTCATAAACGAGATTGCGGTGAAAAGAATAGAATCTTTTGTTACGCCTGCGCCATGAAGAAATGTACCATAGCCCGAACCTGCAATGCCAAAACCATATTTTTCAACTTTGAGGGTATCACGATTTCTATAAACGTAATTTGTTCCAGTTGTGTTAGGTTTGGTTTTAGGGTAAGGTTGTGAAGCAATAACAAACAAATCCTTGTTCATTGTGGCCAAACCTCTAATTTCGCCAATGTTTCCGGTGAGTGTGTCGGAATCGAGATTATAATTGTAGTTGATGAACGGTTTGAAAACTGTGTCGCCCGGATCGAGATAATAAACAGCGTTGTGTGATGATGCGGATGTTGCTCTGCTTGATGCTACATAGAGTCTGCCTTCAGAATCCATAGTCATCAAATAGGGGGTTACAAAAGTATCTTTAGCGGGGAAGTTAATGGTTTTTGTATATTTCCATGTTTGCGCATTAAGAGTTACTGAGAATAATACCAATACCGGTACTATCCATAATGTAATTTTTTTTAACATATATATCCTTACAGTTATTAATTTTGGAAATGCAAAGAAAAATAAGAAGAATAAGTTTTTGGAACAACTAAAACCGCATTTTAAATCTCTCGTTGAGTATCTAAACAGTAGAAAAATCATTGTTGTAACATATATTACAGCGATTGTAACTTTCTTAATTCTCGTTAGCTGGATTTTCTTTAAGTCTTATCGGCACACCCAGGGGTATGTTACTTCCGATTCTTCGTACTACCTCCTGATTTCTCAATCTATATCATCAGGAATGTCCAATTATCTTTCGCACTCTTTGGTAAAAGTGCTACAACAAGAGTTTGTATTGTGGCCAATTGGTTACCCCATGGGAATTAGTCTGTTAACTACCATTACCGATAATCCTTGGCTCGCTTCAAAATTGTTGAACGTTTTTGCATTATTGGGTATTGCAGTAATTTTTTCTTTGTTGTGGAAGAACAATTTTTTGTTTTTCTTGCCGGTGTTATTATTTTCTCCTATGGTTGAGATGGTATCTTATACGTGGTCGGAAACAATGTTTTTGTTCTTTATTCTTCTTGCATTGTGCTGTTACCGTAAACTGAGTGAAGGTTCTTCAAAGCTTGCAGTATCGCTGCTCTTCCTGATTGCGCTTACCATTGTATCGCATACCAGATATGTGGGCGTTTTTTTACCAATGCTTATCATTTTACTTGAAGTAATTCGGAGTATTAAAACAAGAAAAATGCGCTACTCCATTTTGTTCCCCGCCTTAGTGGCCGTGGGAGTTTTCTTCGGATATTTGTT
>CALKUG010000126.1 GCA_937996765.1 uncultured Ignavibacteria bacterium | reverse complement strand
TACGACCCCAATATGCACGGTGTTGATTGGGATGCGATTCACAAAAAGTACGAACCGTTAGTTGCGTATGTGAACCACAGAAAAGACTTAAGCTATATTATCGGTGAGATGATTGGCGAGCTTAATGTAGGTCATGCTTACGTAAATGGTGGTGATTTCCCTTCTGCCCCAAGGGTACAACTCGGTTTGCTTGGTGCAGAATTGAGCATGGATAAATCGGGTTATGTAAAAATTGATAAAGTACTTAGTGGCAGAAACTGGGATAAAACCTTACGCAGTCCGCTTACCGAAATAGGCGCACAAGTTAAAGCCGGTGAGTTCATTATTGAAATAGACGGTGTACCCACAAATAAACTCACCAACATCTATTCGCAATTAGTTGGAAAGGTTAATAAACAGGTTACTCTGAAAGTTAACTCAAAACCTTCACCTGAAGGCGCACGCAACATAACAGTATTACCTATCGCGGATGAACAACCTTTGTATTATCACAAATGGGTGATGACTAATGTTCAAAAGGTGAATGAGGCATCAAAAGGAACTGTTGGTTACATTCATGTACCCGATATGGGCGTTCCCGGATTAAATCAATTTGTACGCTATTTCTATCCTCAACTTTCTAAAAAAGGATTGATAATAGATATACGTGGTAATGGCGGCGGCAATGTGAGCCCTATGCTTATCGAACGCTTGCAACGTAAGCTCGCCATGGTGGATATGCCTCGCAATGTTGCCCCAAGAACAGACCCGGGCGAAATGCATTTAGGTCCTAAAGTAGCATTGCTCGATGAGTTCTCCGCATCAGATGGTGATTTATTCCCCTACAGATTTAAGCACTACAATATGGGTCCCCTTATTGGTAAACGCTCATGGGGCGGTGTGGTAGGCATACGCGGCTCACTTCCGTTTGTAGATGGCGGCACCATGACCAGACCTGAATTTGCATCGTACGATTTAAAAGGAAAAGAGTGGATTATTGAAGGACACGGTGTTGACCCTGATATTTATGTTGATAATGATCCTGCACTTGAGTTCCAGGGAGTTGACCAACAGTTAACCAAGGGAATTGAAGTGATTCTCGATATGATTGAAAAAGAGAAACCCGGGTTGGCTTCTCCTCCTCCGTACCCTGTGAAAAAGAAATA
>CALKUG010000125.1 GCA_937996765.1 uncultured Ignavibacteria bacterium | reverse complement strand
AAACAAAGTATTTTGTAAAAGAATGAGTTTATTTGTATCTTTACCATCTTAAACAATTATAATTTTTTCAAGGATAGATTGAACGATGGGAAAAGGCGATAAAAGAACAAAACGCGGAAAAATTTTCGCAAAGTCTTTTGGAAAATCACGACTCACTTCACAAAGAAAAAGAGAAGCTCAGGCAGTTGTTGCTGCTGAAAAAGCTGCAAAATAACTCTCTTTTTATACAGTTTTAAATCCCCGTGTTGCTATAACTCAACACGGGGTTTTCTTTTTATATTCCACTTCAGTTGTTTGTTGATTCATACGTATGAAACTCTTCTCGTTTTATAAATACACTCCTATAGAATTTCCGGAACGCACCAGAGACCATTTGTTTGCTCTGTTCACCGGCTTTTCACTGCGTGGCAAGGTCTATGTCGCCTCCGAGGGTATCAATGTGTTTGTATGCGGCGAGGAACCCTCTATCGAAAAATTGAAGAGATTTGTTAGTAACACCCCCGCTTTTGCCGATGCACTCCTTAAAGAAGAAACGGTACAAAACTGGGCTTATCGCAAATTAACGGTAAGGGTTAAACAGGAAATTGTCCACTCCGGTGTTGATGATGTTGATTTTGCATCGGGTGGCAAACGTCTTAAACCTGCTGAACTGCTCGAGTTCTATAATAGCGGTAAAGAGTTTATTATTGTGGATACTCGTAATGATTACGAGAGTAAAATAGGACACTTCAAAAACGCCCTGCTGCCTGCGATGAGAAATTTTAGAGAGTGGGACCAAGTATCCGACTCACTGCTCGAACATAAAGATACTCCAATTATAACCTACTGCACCGGTGGAGTGCGCTGCGAAAAGGCATCGGCAGTGCTTGTACAAAAAGGGTTCAAAGAGGTGTATCAGATCGAAGGCGGAATCCTTAATTTTATTCAGCAATACCCAGATACCGTATGGCAAGGCGGAATGTTTGTTTTCGACGACAGAAAAGTTGTTGAACCGAACACCACACCACAACTGCAATACACCGCCGAGTGTGAGTTTTGTGGCAGCCCAACTGCTTACTACATCAATTGCCACAACCTCGATTGCGATAAAATTGTTGTGGTATGCCACGAGTGTAAAACGACCCACAACTACTGTTGCTCAGCGGAATGCAATGGTGCACCTCGGAAGCGTGATAGAATATATGACTAACTCCCTTCGTACTGCGGTATTGTTTTTTCTCCTCTTTTCAGCACATTTTTTTGCATCATCCCCCGATTCTCTTTTCACTGCCGATTCACTTGCCTGGCGCATAGATACACTCACATCTCGCTACCCTACGGGCGATTTGGAATCGGTTATTTTACAACTCGATGGTGAACGGAACGGGATCGCAAAATTTTATTACCCGGGCGGCGTTATTAAATCGGAGATAGAATACAGTCGCGGTAAAGTTTCAGGGAGTGTAAAACACTACTACGACAACGGTAAGGTGAAAGAAATCTATTTTATTAAGGAGGGCAAACGCGATGGAAACGCACTTTATTACGATAGCTTGGGAGCACAAATTTCATTCCGACAGTTTGAACAAGGGTTGTTATTACCCGGTGAAAACCCGAAATCGCAATCTGGTGTTAAAACCGAAGTAAGCACTCAATCGCAACTGCCTGCTAATACTCCAACAAAAAAAGAAGAATTTAAACTTCCTGTGCTTTCGGAACAGGAAAAGCAAAAACTGCGTGCCGAAACCGATTTTTTTATTTCGCGTGAAGAAGAAAGCCGAATTGACCCCGCTTTTTATAAAACGGTTGATGCTGAAGCTATTCCTAAAGAAGGTTGGGAGGAGTTAATAAACCGCATAAAAGAAACCGGCTCATCCGTTCTTTCCGGTAAAACGGGAACCATAGTAATTAATGCGTATGTAAATTACTTTGGTAATGTGATTGCAACCGAAATAGTCTCGGGTGTTGAGATTCAAGTTAATTCGTTGGTGGAAATGGCGGTATATTCAACACGGTTTTTGCCCGCTATCATTAATAAGC
>CALKUG010000124.1 GCA_937996765.1 uncultured Ignavibacteria bacterium | reverse complement strand
GGGTGTAACGAAGATGTTAATTTGCAAGCCGAGTATAAAGAGTCGGTAGTTTTATGGAGTGTATTGGATAATCAATCGGGTGAGTATAAAATTTATTGCTATGTAACATCCGAGCAAAACGGAAATGCCGTTAATAACGATGCTAATGTTGCCTTTATGAATTTATACCAGAATTCACTACTGAAAAAAACAGCTCAAACAACTGAGTATGATTCGGTGAGAAGGATAAACAGAATTGTTTTTAAGGGTGGAGTAGCAATTTACCCGGGTGATACCATTCGCGTAGAGGCAATTTTACAATCAGGCAAAAAAGTTGAAGGAACAACCATAATTCCAAACTACACGGTGCTTAGCTACAATTTTTCCACAGCTAATGGTTACTCGCCCGAAATTGATTCATTGGGAATCTCGAGGGGATACCTTGGTATAAGCTGGGAGTCTGACAAGCGCTACGTTGTTTTACCAAAATTAACATTGCACTATACTTATTACGATGGCGTAAAGGAACACGATTCGGTGCGTGTTGTTCCAATAGTCAGGCGGAGGGAAAATGGGGTTCTTATTAATATTTATCCGAATATTACTACGCAACAGAACATAGAGTTTGATAACACCATACTTAATAACGTTATAAACGAAATTTCTATTGGTGAAGACTCAGAGCGGTGGCGTTACGGAATTAGATATGCAGTGTTTGAATTACTTGTTATGGATGAAAACTTAAGCGCATACTATGGTTCAGTAAATGGCTTCCTTGATTCATACTCAGTGCGGTTGGATCAGAATATATATTCGAATGTAAAAGGCGGAATGGGTTTGGTGGGTAGTGCAATAGTTCAATCGGAAACTATCAGAATTGATCCTAACTACATTCGTAGTTTTGGTTATCGCTTTATCTATTTCTGATAGTTCCCAACATGAATATCAATTAACGAAATGGTGTTACTCTGTACCCAAAACTTGATGTATAATCGAGGTCAATCGGCATGGTAACTTCATAGAGTTTTGTAACGCCTAAGAATCCTAATCCTCCGGGGATATTAGAATAAACAACCTCGTCAATTCTCACAGATAGATCATCTAAAAATCCATTGATGGAAGAGTAATATTTTGCAAAATTTACATCATACACCATCAAATCAAACTTAGCATAACGAACATAAAAATTTTGCTTGTTAACGTCGTTCTTCGAAATATCACGCATTACTTCATCCACTAAAGCGAATAAATAATCCTGATATCTACTCTTACTGAACAAGGGATAGCTAAACGTTCTTTCAGCACCCTCACCAAATCCCGCAATGGGAACCTCGATATTTTTTGGGGTTACTACGCCATTTTCTAATTGGTCGTAATAGATTCGCATCCTTGGGTAGTACATGAACCCTTGTGCATTATCGATTGGAGTCCATGTAAACAAAAAGCGATCAATGTTCTGCTTTGTAGCAGCTGTGGTGAGAACCGTTCTGTTAATTTCCATATTTAACGGCTCAGGTACAATCGTGGTAGATTGTATGTTTTCACCGCTTGGTAAAGTAGCGATAAGCGTAATGGTATCACGTGCGGTTATTTTGTTAAACCCGCTCATGGTAGTAGTGTAAAAAGGCATTGGGCCGGGATACTTGCTACCAACTGCTCGTGCTCGCGATGTATCTCTTAAGATATGTGTGGCGTTGATATTCCTTTTTCTGTTTGTTACTTTGAGAACAACATTTGCACCCGAAATAAATGGGTCGGTGGTGTTTTGCGATGGGTCAAAACCTGGTATATCGTAGCTTTTCTGAATTACAATATTTTGTCGCGAACTATCGGCTTTTAACAAACCGGTTACAATTATTTTTGGTTGAAACTCTTCTTTTGGATTAAAGGATTCATCACATCCTGCAAAACCCAAAAACAATAATATAAATAAGAAAAAAATACTGAGGTGCTTCATGGTTATATCTCCACCTTAACGTTTACACTGGGAAAAATGGGCAACATATTAACTCGTTCACCTGTATCTTTATCAAAATAGAAAATATTCTCTCGGTCGTACAAGTTGATTACCGAAGCATCAAAAGTAAACCGAGCAAATCCAAAATCAAATTTCTTCGAAAGTCCCATATCTAAGCGATGGTAAACAGGTAAACGCTTTGAGTTTCTTGATCCAAAATACGTTACTGCCAAATACTCGTTATTCACGGGGTCGGGAGTCCAAACATCGTCAAATATTACGCGGTCGTAATATCCTGCTATTGGGGTAAACGGCATACCTGTAGAGAAGCTCCAGTTTGCGTTTAGTTCTATACCAAGCCCAATCGAAAGTCCTGCAATTATGTTTACAGTATGTCGAGCATCGTAGCGTGGCGCATATCTAAAACCCTTATTATCCATAAATGCCCAACTGAGTGAATAACCAACAGTAGCAAAAACAGAGGATGATTGAAACTTCGTTGATGCTTCAAAGCCGTACGATTCACCTGTTGCAGAAATGAAATCAGGGTCATCAGCAGTAAACTTATCAGGATTTAAATCGGGTTGATTTTGTATATCTTTATAGTAACCTTCGAGTTGAACACTTAACTGAGAGGTGAGGAAATACTCGAGACCTGCTATATAATGCACCGCTTTTGCAGGTTGAATATAATCAGGTGTTAGAATCCATGGTTCGAAGATGGAAATCAAATCGTTTTCATCGGAGAGTGTAAATAAACTTTGGGTATAAATACCAAAGGCACCTTTAAGGCGGAACGACTCATAGGGTGCGTATGTTACACTAACACGAGGCTCCAAAAATGATGCAACATGTTTTGCGGCATTGGTAAGGTTTACACGAGTACCTAAATCAATTCCTAAGGTTTCAAATCGCATAAATTTGTACTTGATGTAAAAACCCATATCAAGACCTGTTTGGTCTAACTCGGTAGTTCCACCACGTAAACTTTCTTGATTGAGCAATGTGCTAAGAATCTTAAATTGGAAGCCTACTCCTAATTCATCTTTGCTATCATACATATAAGTGAAATCCCAACTCGAACTAAAGTCGGATATTTCATTTCGCCGCGGCTTAGAACGTGATTTATTGGGTATTACCTCGGCATCAAATTTACTGAGTGAAAATGACATAGTAGAGTATAGCGGACTCGCCCAAACTTGATACCAGTTTACACCAAAAATGCTGTTTGCGAAAGTATAATCTTCTTTGTTTATGTCTTTATTAGCCACTGCATCATTACTAATAAAACCATGCACAGTAAATTTGCCGTTTTCAAGAACTTCGGGGTTTGAGTAGTTCACTTTAAAGGAAAGATCATAAAACTCAAAAGGAGTTTCTTGTTTATTGATAAATTCGTTCATCGAATTTTCGAAAAAACTTTTACGTCCTGTAACCATAAGCGAACCACCCGGAATGGGACCTTCAATTGCAAATTTGCCCGAAAGCAAACTCATTGCCCCTGTGGCTTCATAGCGTTTTTTGTTACCATCGCGAGTGACAATATTAAGTACCGAAGAAAGGCGTCCGCCAAATTGTGAAGTAAAACCGCCTTTGTAAAATTCCATTACATTTACAATTTCAGGGTCAATAACACTGAATATACCTAATGCATGATAGGGGTTGTAAACAGTTGCTCCGTTAAGAGTAATGAGGTTTTGATCGGAGCGGCTCCCACGTACATAGTACCTGCCAGTAACATCGCCAGTTGAGCGCACGCCCGGGGTGTATTGTAGGGTTCTTAAAACATCAGCTTCGAGTCCTCGCGGTAACATTTCAACTTGCTTAGCTGAAATGGTTTGTAACCCAACGTTTGTTTCGTTTTGTTTAACAGTTTTCTCGCCGATAATAGTGAGTTCTTGCAACTCTATGCTCATGGGCATAAGATTAACGTTAATCTGAGTAATCTTATTAGCAACAACCGTAATAGGAATAACGCGAGGTTCAAAACCAACAATGGAAACCTTGAGTAATTGTTTCCCGGACTTTATGAGGGGTATAATATAGTAGCCGTGAATATCTGTTGCTGCACCAAGGGTAGTGCCTTCGATTATCACATTTGCAAATGCAAGTGCTTCACCATTAGTTGAATCTGCAACAAACCCTCGTACAGTTCCTGTTTGAGCGGATACCATGATAGTTAATGCAAAAAGTAAGATGACTATTCTCAATGATTATCTCGGTTTATTAAATTAAAAGTGCGCCGAATATCGAATTATTGTAGTGTAAAAACAACCACATATGTATGCGGTATTTTGTAGCGAGTTAATGCAACTGAAGCATTTCTCTAACTATCGGTGTTAGTCCGTTTTTGAGGTACTCGATAGCTATCACCATCACAATGAGACCCATAATACGTGTGAGTACTTTAGTACCGTTAGTGCCCATAAAAGCGATGATGCGATGAGAGCTGAGCAGAGTTAAGTAGGTGATAAACATTACTGCAACTATTGCAATCACAAGCCCTGAAACATCCCAGAGGGATTTTGTGTCGGACATCATTACTATCGATGCTGTAATAGCACCAGGTCCACAAATCATAGGAACGCCAAGTGGTGTAATAGAAATATCGTTTGAATACTCGGCTTCGGTTTCATCATCAACTTTGATTCTCAAAAAGCGTGCATTGAGCATGTCGAATCCAAGAATCAAAAAGATAATTCCCCCAACAACTCTAAGTCCGTGTATAGAAATTCCAAAAAAAGTAAAAAGATAACTTCCGCTAAAGGTAAAAAATAGCATCACCAACATTGCGGTAAGTACTGCACGGAAAGCGGTACGTTGTTTAGCTTTGTCTTTTAGATCGTGGGTAAGCGAAAGGAATACAGGCAATACCCCCAATGGGTTAACTACGGTAAAAAGTGAAGCGAAAGCAACAAAAAAGAATTCAATCATTAGGAGTTATTTGGCTTTGCTTGTTCCCAGTCGTATCGGGTAATTGCGTAAAGTTTATAATCGTGAGTTTTGCCTTTGTAATAAACGTATGCACGCGAGATTCCTTCGAGTTCAAGTCCGCATTTTTCCATTACTCTCCACGAGCCAATGTTTTGAGGCACTGCACGTGCTTCAATACGATAAACATCAATTGAGGAAAAAGTAAAATCAATAAACTTGCGCGTTGCTTCTGTTGTAAGTCCTTTGTTCCAATAATGGGGAGATAAGGAGTAACCAAGTTCACAGCGTTTGTGCAGTAGGTTGATGTATGCATAGTGAATAGCACCAATTACTTTGTTGCTTTCTTTAAGTACAATTGCCCATGTAGGGGCATCTCCTTTTATGTAGGATTGCATACTAACATTGATAAACGCAAGCGAATCAATTTCCGATGTGTGAGGTTCCCACGTAACATAAATGCTTGCTTCGGGTATTGAAGCATATTCAAAAACATCTTTTGCATCATCGGGGTGAAAGGGACGTAAAATAAGTCGCTCAGTTTCGATGTGAGGAATCGATTGAAACAATGCTCTGAGTTCAGTTTCGTTATCTATTCGTGCCATAGATTCTACCAATCGTATTGTTATGCCAAGGGCATGGTTAAATGGTTTACGTTCGATTCGATTTGTTCGGGACGAAGAGTTTCGATAGCATTTCCCAAAAATCCGGAGATTACAGTTTTACGAGTAAGTAAAAGAGTATCAGGATTATCCAAAATCGAAATCATTTGAAAATATTTCTCTTCACCGTATTCATCAACAACTTGCTGTTTACGCTCGGGTTGACGAAAATGGTAATACATACTTGCCGGGTCAGCTTCGGGGTGAAACTGAGTTCCCAAAATTTCGGGGGAGATACGAACCGCCATTACCGCGCGTTCAAAAGGAACATGGGGGCGCTCTTTTTCAATTGCAAGAATGGAGGCACCAAGTTCATCGAGAACATTCTGTTTTGGTTGTACAACTTGCCAGGAGCGAAAATCAGCTCCGTAAAAAGGGTCGGGGAGCTTGCTGAATATGGGGTCTGCTTTTCCTGCATCTGTGGTATTAACTTCCACGATACCAAACGATTTTCTATTGCGCGCAGTTACCTCTGCAAACTTGTAGTAGCGTGCCATCAGCTGAAAAGAGTGGCAGATAAAGAAAATATGTTTTTTCTCTTCTGCTGTTGAAGCATTGTGAGAGGTGATGCTATCTAAGAGATTAAAATAATTTTTTTCCCATTGTGAACCTTCGCCCTCAAAAGGGGAGCCGGGTCCGCCCGAAGAAATATACAAATCGTAACCGGTATCAGGCACGTCGTTATTAACTCTTGTGTCAAATAGTTCGTATTCAATAGGAACTGAACGATATTTAACATCTAATTCGTTAAGAATATCTTTTACGCATCGAATGCCCTGATTGGTTTCGCCATTATATAAATCAATAATAGCCGCTTTAATTGGCTTGATGCTGTTTGCGGAATCTCTCACTCTTTTTTAACCTACAATTTCAAAACAATTTAAACACCAAAATACTAAAAATTGTTGGTTAAACGAGAATATAAACCTAACGAATTACAAGCTAAACCAAGGCTGCAACGGTGCTGGTAGAAGAGGATTCAACAGAATCAAAAATGTTTGCAATTTGGTATTTATATTAGAGTTATGAAATCACGGTGTTTTCAGAAAAACTAAGTGATATTGAAGTTAACATTGCTATTTCTGATATAAATGGTTCGATTTTATGAGTAAAATTCTGATTGTATTTACCGGTGGTACGTTTTCGATGCGTATTGATAAGCAGGCGGGCGGTGCGGTACCGCATTTTTCGGGACAAGAATCCCTTGAGGCTATTCCCGAACTGCTTTCGATTGCACCTATAGATATTTATGATTTTGGTATGTACCCGGGTCCACACATGACTCCCGAGCTCATGTTCCAACTTGCAAAAGAGATTGAAGCGTATGCTCAATCAGGGAAATATTTGGGCATTGTTGTTGTACACGGTACTGATACTTTGGAAGAAACGGCATACTTACTCGATTTAACAGTTGAAACACCAATTCCCATTGTGGTAACGGGCTCAATGCGCAGCCGTGATGAAAATAATTGGGATGGTCCGAGAAATCTTATTGATTCGGCTCAGCTGTGTGTAAACCCAAATTGCCGTGACATCGGAGTCCTTGTCTGTTTAGGTGGTGAAGTTAATGCTGCTAGCGAAGTTACTAAAACCCATACCGAGGCAGAAGAAACGTTTCATAGCCTCGATTTTGGAGCATTGGGATTTATTCAACGCGGTCGTGTAATCCTCAATCGTTTACCCCACAAGCGCGAAGTGTTGCATTCGCCAACAATCAACACAAATGTTGATTTGATAAAAGTATATGCAGGAATGGATGAAAAGTTCTTTCGTTTTTCTGCCGATTCAGGTATATCAGGATTAGTAGTTGAAGCAATGGGTGTTGGGAATGTTCCTCCTCCCGCGTTTGAAGGTATCAAATATGTTCGTGAAAAAGGTATTCCTGTGGTACTGGTTTCGAGATGCCCCATGGGCGAAACCCTTGATATTTATAGCTATCCCGGTGCAGGTAAGCATTTACATAATTTAGGTGTTATTTTTACTGATTTTTTGAATGGGCAGAAGGCGAGAATCAAATTGATGTTAGCGCTGGGTAATACAACCGATGCGAGAGAACTTAAAAAACTATTCGGAGATTAAACATTAACCAAGTGCTGTAAGCACTTCGAGGTCAACTTTTTGAAGTGATGTAATTTCGTTTCCGAGGAAGAGTTCTGCAATTTTTTTAAACTGGCGCGGTAAATCGCTGACGTAAAACTCGTTCTGTTTTAGCGACGGTACATCAGCAAGTAGCGAGTATTCGGCCAACACTTCAGCAACAGTTATAGCCGCTGCTATACCTGAATCCACTAACGTAACACCTTCTCCCACAACAGATGATATCACTTTTTTAAGAAGTGGATAGTGAGTACATCCTAAAATCAGAGTATCAATATTGTTTGCCTTAAATTCATCAAGGTACTCTTGCGCAATAAGACGTGTGGGCTCACTTTCGATCATCCCTTCTTCAACAAGAGGAACAAATAACGGACACGCTTTTTCGAAAACCTCTAATGTTGGAATGTGCTTGAGTAACTCGGTACTATACGCTTTGTTACCAATTGTTGCACGAGTTCCGATAACTCCAATTCTCCCGCTTTTTGTTTTGGAGAGTGCAAAAGCCGAACCTGGCTCAATCATCGAAATTATTGGAACGTCAAATCTATCTTGCAATGCGGGAATCGCAACGGAGGAGGCAGTATTACAAGCCACAACAACGGCTTTAACATTTTTACTGAGTAAAAAGTGAGTGTTTTGTATCGAATACTCAATAACGGTATCGTTAGATTTAGAACCGTACGGTACACGTGCTGTATCGCCAAAATAAATTATTTGCTCATTGGGCAAACGCGATGTTAATTCTTTAACAACTGTTAGCCCACCAATTCCCGAATCAAAAACACCAATAGGCCGTGAGCTATCGTTACGAAGAGAAGCCATTATAAAATCTGCTCCACAGCAGCGGTTAGCTCGCCTCGAATAAATTCGTAAGAATCTTTTTGTATCGGTTTACCTTCGGCTGTTAATACATAAAATGAATCAACCACTTCATCTCCTTGAGTATGAATTTTTGCGAAATAGATACTCATACCAAGCTCGGTTAATTTTTGTGTTACCGTATAAAGGAAACCCAATCTATCAGGAGAGTGAATATCTATAATCGTGTAAGCCGACTGCTGTTCAAATTTGATACGAACTGGACTTTGTCTCTTAAACAATTTATTTTCAAGACGCCACCAACGACTTTTCAATCGTTTCATTTCAGTGTTTATTTGCAGCATATCTTCAAGAGCGGAGAGTAAATCGTGCTCTATTTTTTCGTATCGTGTGCTGTCAATTTTTTTGTGGGTACGGAAATCAGATACGGTAAAATTATCTATTACAATGCCATCTTTACGAGTAAAGATTTTAGCATCGTGAATGTTTACATCATTTATTAACAGCGCACCGGTCAATTTTGCGAGTAACGAAGCTCTATCCTTAGTAATAATGGTTAATGATGTGAAATTATCTAAATCATTAAAAATAGTTGAAATGGGGTTACCGAGTAAAATCTCTTCTATGTGTCTTGCTATTTCTCTATCGCTAAAATGCGAAGTGTAGCCCGCATCATCAATTGAGGAGATATGATCTACAACGTTTTTCTCTGAAACAAATCGAGAGTATTTACTCACCTCGCCCGGTACAATATTAATTTCCGAAATAAGCAACTGTTCGCCAGTTATTCGTTCCTCGAGCATCGCCTTTGCTTTGCGGAAAAGCTCGTTAAGCAGATCGCCTTTCCACTTCGTCCAAAGTTGCGGATTCACTGCCGACATATCTGCATACGTAATGATATAAAGCATATCAAGCAGTTGGGGCTCGTTTACAACTTCAATAAAATTATTAAGAGTCTCGGGGTTATTCAAATTTCTGTGGAATGCAATCTTCGCCATAAACAAATGATTTGCGACAAGGAATTTAACCCGTTCAATCATTTCTTGTGGGTAGCCAAAACGTATCATTACCGATTCGGCAATATCCGCACCAAGTACCGCATGTCCTTCTATATCAATGGGTTTGGCTACATCGTGGAAAATTAAAGCGAGGATGAGAGATTCTCTATCAGTTATAGAAAGAAAGGTTCTGCCGAGAGGACCCTCGTCATATTGAAGTTCTTCCATGTTTTCGATTGCAACCATGGTGTGTTCATCGGCGGTGTAAGCGTGATACACTCCGTGCTGAATATAACCTTGTAAATCAGTAAACTCGGGCAGAAGAGTAGAGAGGAATCCGAGTTCGTTCATAACCCCAAGTGTTTTACCAACATCTTTTGGTAAACGCAACAACCTACGAAAATACATTGTGGTAACAGCTTTATTAAACGCTGTACCTTGGTCAATACTATCAATAATGATACTACCAAGATTGGCATCAAATGTTGCCACGTGCTCTGCTCTGAAATAAAAACATTTCATTATATCCGCAATCGGAAGCAACTCATCATCTTTATAAACGATAGTTTCTCCACGAAGTGCAAAATTTTCATCTAAATCTATACTTAGAGTATCGGGAATGGCTTCGTATAAGTGTCGGCGATTTTGTTTGATAAAAGATTTACGAATTCTAAAAATGATAGTAGCTGAGCGGAAATAATCTTTCATAAATCTGATGTAGTCAGTTCCATAACCGGTTATCTCGGCTACTTTGATTTGGTCCTGAAACTCAAGTCGATCGTGCTTCGATTTATGAATCACGTGCAAAATATTCCTAACACCCAAAACAAAGCTGTAGCTGTTTAACAAACGTTCGCACTCTTTTACCGGAAAGTACTCTTCAGCAGCAAGAATTTTAATAAAAATCTCACTCTGGGAAACTTCCTCGGAAGAAACTATTAAACGGCGACTAATTAATGTGTAAAGCCATTCAACAATGTGTAAATCACGAAGACCGCCCGCAGTGTTTTTTACATTGGGCTCTATCATTTTGGAGGAGTTACCATATTTGGCGTAGCGTGAAGCGGTGTCGTCAATAAACTGATCGAGAAGCTTATCCTTCAAGTCGGTTTGAATTTCTGTAAGAACTTTCATCCGGAAAACATGATAAAATTCCTCGTTACCCGCTAAAAATCGGGTTTCAAAAAACTGTGTAAAAGAGTGTAAATCGCTGGTGCTAAATCTCTCGATATCCGAAAGCATTCTAACAGTATGCGAAACCTCAATGCCCTGATCCCAAAAACCGGTGATGAGCGATTTTATTTCATCCTCACACTCTTCGAGTGAGGGAACAATAAACATAATATCTATATCGCTGTATGGGGAAAGTTCTCTGCGTGAAAAGCTACCTGATGAAACAATGGCGAAGGAGAGGTGGAGAGTGTTTGCAATTTCTTGAATAAATTGCTCAACGAGAAGTGAAAATTGCAGTGAAAATTCGAGACCATTCGTTGAGAAGGAAAAGGAATCGAGTAGTTTTTGTTTTTCTTCTTTGAAATTTCGTTTCATGGCGATTCCTTTTTCCCGGGTTTTGTTAAGCTTTATACTCTACAGTAATTACAGATGAGATACCACCACGAACTGCAAAGTTGGCGGTGAGCTTTAGATAACGTGGTTGGGTAACCTTTATAAGGTCATCAGCGATTTTATTGGTTACGCTTTCGTAGTAGATACCATCGTTTCTATACGAACCATAATACAATTTTAATGACTTTAGTTCAACACATAATTGATTGGGAATATA
>CALKUG010000123.1 GCA_937996765.1 uncultured Ignavibacteria bacterium | reverse complement strand
AACGCAGTTGGGAAGAACAAAAGGCCTCGCGCGAGGTGATGGTGTTTTTGCAATCACACGGGGTAACTCCCGGCTATGCCGTGCGGATATACCAGAAATACGGCACGAGGGCGCTTACAACGATAACCAACGACCCCTACAGATTGATGTACGATATCTGGGGTATTGGATTTAAGATTGCGGATAAAATAGCTTCAAATCTTGGATTTACAAAGGACCACCCTGCAAGAATCCGTGCGGGCTTGATATACATAATCAACGGCGCCGCTGAGCAAGGGCATGTGTATTTACCATTTGATGAGTGCAAAACCGAACTAAAAGAACTTGTTGATTATGAGCTACAACCCAACGATGCACTCTTTAGTATGCCCGATGTTGCTCTGAGGGTTTTTCTGCTAAAAGACCGCGTGTATTCTGTACAACTTTTCAAGTTTGAGAGGAATATCGAAGAACGGCTTACTTCTATGCTTAATGCTCCTCCGGTAAATCACGGTGTGGTAGTGGTTGATGCTATTAGTGAGAATCTGAGTGAAGAGCAAAGAGGGGCAGTGGAGCTTTCGTTAAAATCGCGTGTTATGATTTTAACCGGTGGGCCCGGTACAGGAAAAACAACTACCCTCAAAAGCATTATTTCAATGTTTCGCTTGATGGAGAAGCAAGTTGTGCTGTGTGCCCCAACCGGTAGAGCCGCAAAAAGAATGACCGAAGTAATTGAGGTTGAGGCGAAAACAATACATAGATTGCTTGAATACAATCCCGTCTCCAACGAATTTGTTCGTAATGAAGAAAATCCTTTAGAGGCAGACCTAATAGTTGTTGATGAATTTTCGATGGTGGATACCTTTTTGTTTTCGTATCTTTTAGATGCCATAGACATAAACACAACATTACTTTTGGTTGGCGATAAGGACCAATTACCAAGTGTTGGAGCGGGAAATGTTCTCAACGATTTGTTGGCATCGGAGTTATTACCCGCTGTTGTGCTTACAAAAATATTTAGACAAGCAGAAGCAAGTAACATAGTAACTACGG
>CALKUG010000122.1 GCA_937996765.1 uncultured Ignavibacteria bacterium | reverse complement strand
GCTTTTTTCAACTATTGAAGTTATTGTGCGTGGTCTGCCTTGAAGCATAACTAAAACTACTGGTTTTCCGGTAGCAATAAGCTTTTCAGCTAATTCAACTTGAGCTTTGTCGAGATCTAAATCATTGATATTGCCGGGTGTTTCGCAATACGCTTTTTCACCCAAGCAAAGAACTACAACATCTGATTTGGATGCTGCTTTTACAGCTGCATCTGTGTTGATATCTTTATCAAACGAAGTTCCTTCAACATAGGTGATGTTTTCTTTTCCGAATTGATTTTGCATTGCTTCGAGAACAGTGTTTTTTTCTTGCGGATAGAGGGATTCTTCACTGCCCTGCCAAGTAATTGTCCATCCACCATTGAGAACAGAAAGCATATTTGCGGTAGGACCTGTAACTAATATTTTGCTGCCTTTTTTGAGCGGAAGAACTCCATCATTTTTTGCAAGAATGATGGTCTCTTTTGCAGCGTCTTTATTAATCGCAGTATGCTCAGCACTTGCAAAATGAGGAACCATTTCTTTTACAAAACCGGAACCATCAAAAATTCCTGTTTTCATTTTTACATAGAGTATTCTTGATACTGCATCATCTATACGACTCATTGGTACTTCGCCGGATTTAACAAGGTCAACCAAAAGTTCGTAGAATGAGTAATCATAGGGAACCATGCTCATATCCATACCTGCGAGAACTGCCATTTTAACTGCTTCGCGTGGTGTTGCTGCAACGCGGTCTCTGGTATATAAACGTTTGATATCTTCCCAATCTGAAACGATAAAGCCCTTGAACTTTAACTCACCTTTTAAGATGTCGGTGAGAATGTGTTTATCTGAGTGAACAGGTATTCCGTCAATCTCGCCTGAATTAACCATTACGGTTAACGCACCGGCTTTAACAGCATCCTGAAAAGGTGGAAGAAATACTTCGCGGAGAGTTCTTTCAGACATATACGAAGGGGTTCTGTCTTTTCCGTTAAATGGGAAACCATAACCAACATAGTGCTTCAAGCAAATAAGTGATTTATCTTTTTGAGCTGCGTCGGCACCTTGAGCACCGTGAATGTAACTTACTCCCATAGCACTTACTAAATAAGGGTCTTCGCTGAATGCTTCCCAAGTTCTTGGCCACAGTGGTTGACGAGCAACATCAAGCACCGGATAAAAATTCCAGGGTATCCCTGAAGCTTTTATTTCGCGGGAAGTTACCATTCCTGCTTTTTCAGCAATTTCTTTATTGAAAGAAGCGCCTACTGAAATAGCTTGTGGGAACAGAGTAGCACCTGTAGTATAAGTTGCACCATGTATGGCATCAATACCGTAAAGAACAGGTATTCCTAATCTTGTTTTTTCTTTTGTGGTTTTTTCCATTAAAGAAATAATTTTCTGCCAGTGTTCCATTGTATAGGCAGCATCATACACATTAAGCAAGGAACCAACGTGGTATTTTACGATGGCTTCTTCAAGCTTTTGCTCATCGAGAATGTGGGCTTGATCTTTATTGCCCATTTGTTTGGAAATAACCTGCATGGTTACTTGAGTCATTTGTCCGACTTTTTCTTCTATGGTCATTTTGCCAAGAAGTTCATTCACCTTTTGGTAAATTTCTTTATCTTCTTTTGCGGGTTTGGGTTCTTGATTTCCGCCCACTGTGGCTGCGGAAACAGAAACCATCAAAAAGCAGAGAGCTATTAGAATATATTTCATAAAATTACCTTTTTTGATTCTACCTTGTTAATTTTTACAAACGAAACTACTTAAGCACTATCATTTTTCTGGTTTGGGCAATTTCACCATTATCTATGGTGTAGAGAAATACTCCAGATGTGCCAATTTGTTCAGTTGAAACATTTAGCGAATGAGTACCTGCCTCTTTATAGCCCAGATTTTTTTGTATTATCAATTCTCCGAGCGTGTTATGCACTTTGAAGCGATAATTACCCGAGCGATTAATTGCATACTCAACTCGAGTTTCTCCGTTAAAGGGATTGGGGAAATTTTGTTTTAATTGAAAATCTGAGGGATTAGTATTTCCTCTATCCGAGTCGTTGCTTACGGCAATTTGCTCAACTATCAGTCCGTTCAGAATTCCTCTATCAACTATTGATGCAAATTGGATGGTAAGTTGACCATCGGTAACGGAAATATTATCAGCTGATAATTCATAGGCATTACTTTTTCCTTTAGCCGCAAAAACATCAACTGTGGCAATCTTCTTTGATTCGATATAGATATCAGTAACGCGTTTGCCGGAGTTATCAAAGTAGTTCTCAGCCATTAGTAAACGGGCTTTATAAACACCATTTGGTACTCGTACAATATACTGCCCCAATCCGGCTCTTTCAGTTCTGTAAACAGAATCCTGTGTAGTACCTTGAACATCAAAATTAAAGCTACCTGTTGAACCTTCAGAATAACCATATTCTGTTGTGGGTTTGAACTCTTGATCTGCAACAAAATCATAAGCTTTTCCACCACCTACATTGACCTTCAATGGGAATGAAAGAGGCGTTTCTTTGGTTAAAGCGATTCCCTTTGCAGACATAACGTTTGGAGTTTTCCAGGTATCCTTTACATCTTTTACAATAAGATTGTAGTTTACTGAATTATCATATCCTACAATTTCAAGCTCAACTGTTTTATTGTCTCCAAAAAGGCGCGCCGATTTTATGGTTACACCTGAAAGTACATAATTAGCTAGAGTTTCAGCCGAGGATTTTTCTACCTCTTCCGAAAATCTCACCAATACTTTACCGTGTTGCATTCTCGACCATAAAACTGTGGGTTTAGCTACATCTTTATAGCCGATATTTGTGGCATCAGTTATACACAAAATCATTTTACCGTTTTCGAAGACAATGTTATCGTGTATAAAATCCACATCGTTTCCACCAAACGTATGGGTTGCTTTTTCCCATATGGTGGTGTCCCATGAATTGAGTTCATCTTTGAACTTGAGAGTAAAATTATTTCCTGTGCCATAATTACCCTGTCCCGGCGTGTAAGTATATACACTGATCCAGTCGTAATACGCAAAAGCGGGAAGCGAGGCAGAATAGAAAGGCCCT
Organism: uncultured Ignavibacteria bacterium; assembly: GCA_937996765.1. Classification (GTDB taxonomy): domain Bacteria; phylum Bacteroidota; class Ignavibacteria; order Ignavibacteriales; family Ignavibacteriaceae; genus CALKUG01. The sequence goes on along the minus strand of CALKUG010000122.1, from coordinate 5,391 downwards.
ACCCAATCAGGGTACGTAGGAATCCATACATTCATCATCAATTTTTGCGCACGAGTTAAAGTAAAGATATGAGCTCCCGTTTGCCTTGCAACTTCCACATCATCAATAAACCACGCAACATAAGCGGGTGTCCACTCAAAAGCGTAAGTATGATAATCTGTATGCGGATTAAAAGTAACGGGTTGAGACTTCACGTGGTTGGTTTGCCCGGGAGTGATAGTATTAAACTGAACATCATCGGGGTAACGCCCAAGTACTTCAATATCTATTTCATTCCATTCAGATGTTGAAGTTATTTCAGCATACGTGAAAAATGATGAAAGTATTCCTTCGGTATTAGCAGACTTTAATCGAACCTCGAAGCGTCCGTACAGGAACGCTTCTTTGGTTCTGTATTCTGCTCCCTTATACGGCTTAGCGTAAAGGGAGCAGGTCATCACTAAAACAATAAGAGAGAGATAAACGAATTTATTCCTCATGGTTTTCCTTAAAACGATAATCCTACTGTGAACTTCTGGATATTCTCCAGTCTTCCGAAGCTTTGGAATCCGTAATCAAAGTTAATACCAAGATTACCAACGAATCTCTGTTGGAGACCAATACCAAAAGTGAAGGTTTCCTCTGATTCATCAAGGAATAATGACTTGTAACCACCGCGTAATGCGATAAAGTTATACAACCTTAACTCACCGCCTACATTCACACTCTCATAGTTGTCACTTGGATGCATTGCATCAATCGCAACTAAAAGATTAACATTTTCGGTTTGTATTGGCTCATATGCTAAACCAACTCTGAAGTTAAGCGGCAAAGCCCATTCTGCTGTTGCGAGATTAGCAGGTATCTTATCGTTATTACCTGTGTTAGCTTCGTCGTAATCGTAGAGAATGGTGGTTGATGTTCCTTCGAGCTGCATCTTAGTACCAAAATTGGTAATAGACATAGCAAGAACTATATCATCAAATGGAGTTACATATTGTACACCAAGGTCTAATCCGAATCCTGTTGCACTGGTTTTCCAAATTGTTTGTTGAATAAACTTTGGGTTAAAACCAATAGAAAAATTATCGGTAAGCTGAATGGCGTAAGCTAAACTCACTGCAACATCCTTAACCGTAAAGTATTCGCCTGTACCTTGTTGTTCGTTGATAGTAGTTACTTGCATATCTGCTACATCGGATGATGTAAAGCTGAATCCAAGTGCACCCATACTGCCAAAGTTGAATGAAGCAGCGAGGTAATTGTAATTAATATCAGCGAACCAACTGGTATGGTCGAACGCTATACTCATGCCGTCAATCTTTGCGATAGCGGCAGGGTTGTAATACAATGCACTTGCATCTCCACCGGAAATACCGACTGCGGCACTACCCATGGCTGTTGCTCTTGCACCTTGACTTATCGAAAGGAATGAGGCAGCTGTAGTACCTTTTTTCGAAATGTCTGTTTTGAATACTTGTCCTAAAAGGAGCGAAGTTGAAAACACTACAACCGTAAAAATTATTTTAATGTATTTCATTGTCATAGCTCCTGTTATTTAATCACTGCAAATTTGCCAATATGCTCACCTATTCCGGGTGCATCTACATGGTAGATATACAATCCGTAGGCAATTTCTACACCATCTTCAGTAACAAGGTTCCACCCAAGTGAACCATCATAGAGTGATGTTTCTTTAGTGAGTGTTTTTACGAGTGCTCCTGAAACAGTATAAATTCTTACTGTGCAATCTTGTGGCAGGTTAATAAATTTAATCATTCTCTCTCCGCGTCCTGTTGAGTTTAAGTTTACTCTTTCCCAATCTGCTGTAGCAACATAGGGGTTAGGCACTACGGATATTTGTGAGAGTTCTGACTGTGCAAGTTCTTTGTTTACTCCGGCAGACTTTGTAGTAAATGTAAAGTGATCGCCGGATTTGAAAGGTTTAGTTGTCTCGATATGATAAACATCTCCTGCTGCCGGTGGTACTGGGGTAGCACCCGGTTTAACAGGATATCCATAATTGACGTTCCAAGCTATTCTTGAGTTTGCTACTGAAGGTGTTCCGATAAACTCAATTATCTGGATTTGGTCACCACTGGTAAGAGACTTAGAGCCATCAACATCTTTAATTGCTAATTTAGCTTGTTTATTACTATCGAGGTTAGTAACCTTCAAATTTACAGGGAACTGCGTATAGAACGGAGGTGCATTGAAATAACTGGTATCCAAGGGTGAATCAGAAAATGTAATTTCATAATTCGACGGCCAAGGAACTGATCTACTTGTTAAATCAGGCTCTGTAGAAAATGCTAAGTTAGTTGTCTGTTTTTTCCAACCGGTAAGTGTATCAATTATTGATACAGTGGTATCATTTAATACGGTTAGAGAAATACCATCAAACGGAGGAGCATATCTACCGTTGCCCATATACGTTGTATCTAGTCCGCTGAAAAGAGTATCGGTTACTCCATTGGAAGTTTTTATGATACTATACGTGCTTGTTTTGTACTTAGGGAATGTACCCGTGGAGTTAAAAGCGATTTTATACTGATTTCCTGTTTTGATTAAATCAGGGTTGAGTATTTCGAGGGAAAGTTTTCCACTTCCCGATCCGGTTGCGTCAGTAATGCTTCCTTCGATTTGCGGAGGCACATATCCTGCAACAGCAGCACTTGGAGTTATAACCGCACAGTTGATATCAACAAACTGAATATTCCCTGCGAAATCTTCGGTTATAATCTTTGTACACTCAGAAGGTTGCAAACCACCCGTTCCAAAGCCAGGGTCACCCATATCATAAGATACAAGTGCATAATAGTAACGCATACCATTTTTAACATCGGTATCAACAAACGAGTGTTGCAAACCGGTCTCATCACCTCTCCAGAAATGAGCACCATTAATACCTACAGGATCAGGTCCTTCTAAACTATCAATGATGTCAAATTGAGCTATTGGCTTCCAGTATTTAGCATCGCCTTTTGAATCTGTAACGATTTTGATATCGTTAAAAGATGCATCAGTGCTTCTATATACTAAATAACCTTCGAAATCTTTTTTGTAACCTTTTGTTGGGTCGTTTTGCTCAAAACCCAAGAAAGGATCGCGCGACTCTTCAGCAACACGATTCCAATACAAATACACTTTATTATCGCCTGCAACAGCAGTTAAAGTTGGTTTGTAAGGTGGTTTTGAGAAATTGTAGTTAGCATTGTAAATTTGTTGAACCGTTTCTTTGTTAAAAACGATATCATCGAGATTATTACCAAAAACTAATGCCATACTAAAACGTTCACGACCATTTACAACGAGTGGAAATGGACCCGAAGCAAATACCATGGAGATATTAGCTTTTTGAACAGATGTATCGAAGTTAGCATAGTTCATTTTCAACCACATGCTTTCGTCATCTTTAGGCCAGCCGCCACCTGTTCCACCATCGCCTAAGCGATATATAGAAACCGCCGTCAAACCTATCTGATCTGATTCGTCTTTATCTGTTTTATCGAAGTTAGGTTCACCGTCAGTTGGTAATCCGTCGCCTTCACCGGCGTCAGGTCCAAGATACTGAGGGTCGAAGGGACCAACACCATCTTTACCAACGTCGTTATTTAATGGCTCGTTGTTAGCTGCATCCCATTTACCGTTACCGTTGAGATCCATGTAGCCAACCCAGTCTTTATCGTTATCTAAGCCGTCATCTCTACGCTCATCGGTGATACCATCGGCATCATCATCAAAACCGTTAACAGCATTACCGGGACTTTCCAAGTATGCATATCCGTAATAACCGGTTTTCCATCTATCAGGCAAACCAAAACCATCAGCATCATAGCAGTATGCTAAGTCAAATTTGGTAGAGTAGTTTGCATAGTCATCGCCTGAGTCATTTGTTCCACCAACACCGCAGTCGGTATAAAAACCGAAGAGTGTTGTAGGGTATAGGTTATCGGCAAGATTAACTATATCGTAGTGCCAGAAGATGATATCTTCTGCGAGTACATGCGACCACTGAAACCCGCGTACTTCAACACGCAGACCAAGTCCTGCTCTATCTGAATCGTTAGCAACAGGGAAATAACTGTAAGGAGGGCGTGTAAATTCTCTATCGCGTGAATCATCCATTACGAAGAATGTTTCGAAGTCAGAGTTTACAACACCGCGGCCAAAGTAACCATACCAGTAACCACTCCAATTGGCGTCTAAATCCAATGCGGCAGGCCAAACTGCAGGCCAAGAAGTTGGGTCGGTATTAATAGCCGGTTTTTCACTTTTTACATTTGAGTAACCCGGTAATGGCTCGAGTCCCCATATTGCTCCTGTTACTGGGTCTTTATCCATCCACTCGCGATACGATGTTTCGAGAGGATGAATAACTTGCTTATTACCCGGTGCTGTTATCTCGGTAGAGATAACTAGAGCAACACCATCAAGATAACTGTGTCCTGTGCCTTTGGGCCACTCGCCTGAAGGTTGATATGGCCACTGACCAACTTCGCCGTTGTTATAAAACAACGTTCTCACTTGATTACCATCCATTAAACCTTCACGACGATACTTGATGTTACCTTTTTCATCGAGACGGTATTTAATCGTTTGTTGTGATACTTGAGCCGAAAGTGCGGCTGCAAGAATAACGATGTAAAGTAAAGTTAATTTTCTAAACATTAGTGTCTCCAAAGCTTAAAAACCAAACCCGAATCCGAGGCGGATTTCGCGGGGCTTGGAGTACATTTCAGGATTATTTACATATTCTTCAATGGTATTCAAACCAATAATAGCACCGGCTTCTTTAACGTTAAGATCCGTATTTGCTCTGCCTGTTGTTCCATATACTCCGTACTCGTTGTTAATATCAAGTACGTTGTACACCAACAGAAATGTATTGATTTTCAATCCACCGAGATCAATTAATTTCTCAAAACGAAGATCTACGTTATAGGTAGCAGGTTTAATACCGCCGTTTTCGAAACGAACACCGTTAGATACTTTTGCATCTTCAGTATAAGGCCAGCCGCTTCCGTATTGGAAGATGGCACCTGCGTTCCAGTCACCTGGTTCACCGATATTAACTGAAAGATTTAGTGTATGGCGTTGATCCCAATCAAGCGGAACAACAACTTTAGCTTCTTCAATCGGAGGGTTTGTCTGATTTTTATTAAATACAGACATTGGATCCGAAGCATTTCCTTCAGCTATTTGATAGGTGTAGTCGAGTTTAGCGCTAAAGAAGGAACTAAATCTTTTATCCAAAGTGATTAAGAAACCGCGAACATTACCGTAGTCACGGTTAATAAAGCGTGCATATTTGAATCCTTCGTAGGTCTTTAAGATTTCCATACCTAATAAGTTACGAACGTCTCTGTAGTACACTGAAAAATTTAATACCAGGTCTTCCATAAATACTTG
>CALKUG010000121.1 GCA_937996765.1 uncultured Ignavibacteria bacterium | reverse complement strand
CTGAAAAGCGAAATTTCCGAAAGTGATTTAACAGAATTTTATACAGAGTATTTCAAAGATTCCCTTTATGTAAGAGTCCGAAAGATCCCACCAAGACTGACCTGGGTCGTAGCGACAAACTACTGTGATATTAGTGTGTCGGTTGATCGCAGGTCGGTAATAGTAACCGCAGCCATAGATAATTTAGTGAAAGGTGCTGCGGGACAGGCAATGCAGAATTTCAACAAAATATTTGGTTTTGAAGAATCTGCCGGGATCGGCAAAAAAGGAAACTCTTATGTACAAGATTATTGAAAACGGAACAGTAACATCGGTTAAAGGAATACTCGCAGCGGGTATTCACGCCGGAATTAAAAAATACAAAAAAGATTTAGCACTCGTTTACTCCAAAACAGAGTGTAATGTAGCAGGCACTTTTACCATAAATAAAGTGAAGGCAGCCCCTCTTTTAGTCTCACAAGAAATCGTCAATAAGCACTCAAAAGTCCGCGCAGTATTAGTAAACTCCGGTAATGCAAATGCATGCACGGGTGAAAAAGGTTTTGAAAACGCTCTGCTTATGCAGGGATTATGTGCTGACTCTCTCTCCCTAAAACCTAACGAAGTTTTGGTTTCTTCTACGGGTGTAATCGGACAACAATTACCTATGGAGCAATTTCATACGGGAATCCCTGCTGTAGTGGCCGCTCTCACCGAAACCGGTGGCAATGATGCTGCCGAAGCAATAATGACCACAGATAAAAAATCGAAGCAAATTGCAGTTGAAGTAACAACATCAAAAGGTGTTTTCACCATTGGCGGTATAGGAAAAGGGAGCGGAATGATTGCTCCTAATATGGCTACCATGTTGGTGTTTATAACTACCGATGCGGCAGTGGATACTGAATTGTTGCAAATGGTTTTGAAGCAGTCTGTTAAACGCAGTTACAATCGTATCTCGGTTGATGGAGAAACATCCACAAACGATATGGTAACAGTAATGGCAAACGGTGAATCAGGTGTTGAAATTTCGATGCACGATGATACCCTCCTTGCTTTTTCGGAAGCCCTTGATGTAGTGAATGTATTTCTTGCAAAAGAGATTGTTGCCGATGGTGAAGGTGCAACTAAGCTCATTACTATTGCAATTAACGGTGCCAAATCGGTTGAAGATGCGGATTTAATCGGAAGATCGGTTTCGAATTCCTCTTTAGTTAAAACCGCTATTTATGGTGAAGATGCCAACTGGGGTCGAATAGTGAGTGCAGTAGGACAAAGCGGAGCGGATGTAGTGCCCGAAAAAATAAGTGTGTTTTTTGATGAACTGCCTATTCTTAAAGAGAACTACGATATCGTTCTCGATGAAGAGGCAGCTGCAAAAGTTCTTGCAGAAAAAGAGTTTACCATTACCATTAACCTGGGTGTTGGAGATGTTGATGTAACATGGTGGACCTGCGACTTTACAGAAGAATACATTAAAATAAACGCATCGTATAGGAGCTAACCATGAAAACAGCAGTTGTTAAAGTTAGCGGTAAAGCTATACAGAGTTTCTTGGAAAATGAAGCAGCAATTAAGGCGTTTGAAGATTTTAAGCAGTTGTACGATGCCGTAATATTGGTGCACGGTGCGGGAGTTACCATTACCGAGTGGTCGGATAGAATGGGACTCAAAAGCACGTTTGTTAACGGTCAGAGGCAAACCTGCGAAGAGCAAATTAAGGTTGTTGCAGCAGTGCAAAACGGATTAATAAACTCGCAGTTCATTGCAACACTTAATGCACGCGGATTTTCATCGGTTGGCCTCTCGGGTATATCGGGAAATTCGTTCACTACCGAACCCATTTCAGAAGAGTTGGGATTGGTAGGAAAGCCCAAATTAATAGGAAATTTAAGGTGGGTTGAAGCATTGCTTTCGAGCAATGTAATACCTGTATTTTCAAGCGTATGCAGAGATGACCATGGGCAACTCATTAACGTAAACGCAGATTTATTTGCTGAAGCAATTGCTCAGGAATTGCAAGCCGATACAGTAGTATTTTTAAGTGACATTAAAGGAGTGCAACTCAACGATAGGGTATGCACCAACTTGCACGTTAAAGATATTTACAGCGGTATAGATTCAGGAGAAATCAGTGGCGGAATGATCCCCAAGCTACTGAGTTGTGAAGAATTGCTTAAAAAGGGTATAGATAAAATTTGGATTGGCAGCTCACTGATTGATTTACAGAGCGGTCACTCAGGAACATGGATAACTTATGATAATCACAGCCCCAACTACAACGCAGCTTCTTAGCAATTACTCGCGCACTCCCATTCATTTTGAAATGGGAGAAGGTGTGTTCTTGTATGATATGAACGGTCACCGCTATCTCGATGCATTGTGTGGTATAGCCGTTACACCTTTTGGTCATAATCATTCAGGAATCAGAAGTAGTGTTGAAAGACAGCTTGACCGTTATTGGCATATCTCTAATTTATTTGAATCAGCCGATCAAGAGTTGCTTGCATCCAAAATGTTAGCAAAAGCTCAGGGATTAAACAAAGTGTTTTTCTGCAACTCTGGTACCGAAGCGAACGAGGCAGCAATTAAGTTTGCGCGCAAATGGGGTAACGGAAGAAAAGAAATTATTTCAGCGGGTAATAGTTTTCACGGACGCACATACGGCTCGCTCTCGGCTACCGGTAAACCTGCTTTGCAAAAGAACTTTGGACCAATGCTCGAAGGGTTTGTTTCAGTTCCGTTTAATGATTTAAGTGCAATAGAAAAGGCCATTACAGCGGATACTGTTGCTGTAATGTTAGAACCCATACAGGGCGAAGGCGGAATAGTGGTACCATCTTCAAGCTATCTTGAAAAAGTATCTGAACTCTGTAAACAAAACAATTTACTGCTTATTGTCGATGAGGTACAAACAGGAAACGGAAGAACCGGAAAATACTTCGCATATCAACACTGTAATGCTGAACCCGATATTGTTACTACAGCAAAGGGAATTGCCAACGGTCTTCCGCTTGGAGCGGTTTTGGTATCAAGCAAGGTTGCGGATATTATTATGCCCGGTGACCACGGTTCAACTTTCGGCGGAAACCCTATAGCGGTTGCAGCTGCGCTCGCTGTGGTTGATTTGTTAGATGAAGAACTCTTGGAATCTAATATGGTAGCAGGCGAAAAGTTAAAACTTACGCTCAAGGATTTGAAGCTTAGTGCAGTAAAAGAAGTTCGTGGCATAGGTATGATGATTGGCATTGCGCTCGAAGATGGGTATAGTGCTAAAAAGATTGCTGAGCGACTTCTTGAAGAAGGACTGATAATAGGAACTTCGGGCGACTCAGTGCTACGCATTCTTCCGCCTTATATAATAACGGACGAGGAAATGGAATTACTGATTGTCGGATTACAAAAAATATTGAACATATAAGGACACGTATGTCAACCAAACTCAAACGATTAAATCGTATAAAAGAAATTCTACAGGTAACACCCATTGGGTCACACGATGATATGATAAAATTGTTGGCCTCTGATGGAATTAAAATTACCCAAGCAACATTAAGCAGATATTTTGCAGAGTTAGCAGTGGTAAGGACCATAACAGATAAAGGTCCGCGCTATATTCTTGATTCTCACGAATCAGGAAAGCAGATATCACGATTGATTGGATACGAGATATTAAACGTAGAGCATAACGAATCTATGATAATAATCAGAACACTTGCCGGTAGAGCTCAAGGCGTAGCCCATTTTATTGACCGTTTGAATAACGAGAATATTTTAGGCACAGTTGGCGGTGATGATACCGTGCTTGTGATTCCGAGCAGTATAAAAACGGTAGATACCGTAGTTGAATTAATTAAAAAAATGATGTACACACACGTCGGTTAATTAGTAAAGAAAGTAAAACAAAGCAGGCGATTAAAATGAGTTCGCCTGAAATAAAGGAGTAAATAGATGAGTAAAAAGAAGATTGTTGTTGCCTATTCCGGCGGATTAGATACTTCAGTAATGGTAAAATGGTTAAGCGAAAAGTATGATGCCGAAATTATAACAGCAACCGGATTTTTAGGTCAGGTTAAAGAAATTGAAGGTGTTGAAGAAAAAGCAAAAAAAACGGGTGCAGTAAAAAGCTACATCTTTGATTTGCGCGAAGAATTTTTGACAAATTACGCATGGAAGGCATTAAAAGCCGGTGCACTATACGAAGGAATGTATCCGATGGCTACGGCAATCGGAAGACCATTGCTTGCCAAAATGCTTTGTGATGTTGCAATTAAAGAAGGAGCCGACGCGGTTGCTCATGGTTGCACAGGTAAGGGTAATGACCAAGTGCGTTTTGAAGTTGGAGTGCAATCACTTGCTCCTCAATTGGGAATTATTGCCCCGTTAAGAGATTGGGAATTTAAGAGCAGAGAAGAAGAAATGGAATATGCCATTGCTCACGGTATTCCCATTAAAGCCACAAAGGACAACCCCTATTCTATAGATGAAAATTTATGGGGAATAGCCATTGAGTGCGGTGTATTGGAAGATCCAACTATTGCCCCTCCTGCCGATGCCTACGTGGTAACGGTTGACCCAAAAGTTGCACCTGAAAATGCGACCTCGGTAACTATCACTTTTGAAAAAGGAATACCCGTTGCAATAGATCATATCGAAATGAGTGCATTACAGTTGGTTGAACATCTCAGAGATTTAGGCGGAGCGTACGGAATTGGCCGTTTAGATTTAATTGAAAATCGTGTTGTGGGAATTAAATCTCGCGAAGTATATGAAGCTCCTGCAGCAACAATCTTACATTTTGCACATAGCGAGTTAGAACGTTTAGTGTTAGATAAAGATACGTTTAGATATAAGCAAGATGTATCGAACAAAATTGCTAACTTGATTTACGACGGATTATGGTTCTCGCCACTGTTCAATTCACTTATGGCTTTTGTTGATGCTACCCAAGAGCATATTACCGGCGAGGTAACAGTTGAACTCTACAAAGGTTCAGTTCGTACACTTTCAAGAAGTTCTGAATACAGTTTGTATGATATGAAGTTAGCTACCTATACCGCTGAAGATACATTTGATCATAAGTCCTCAGAAGGATTTATAAAAATCTACGGATTACCCTACAAAACCATGGCTACTTTGCGCCAACAGCATGAGTCGGTTGCATAATGCTTTGGGGCGGCCGATTTTCTAAAGAATTAAATACAAGAGCGATGGAGTTTTCTTCATCGCTTTCTTATGATATACTTCTTATAGAAGAAGATGTAGCATGCAGTATTGCACACAGCACCATGCTTTCGGAAATCGGCATTCTTACAGTTGCAGAAGCAACTGCAATTAAAACAGGGTTGTTGCAAATTCTTGATGATTACAATTCCGGCAAATGGGTTCCAGATTCTGCGGTGTTTGAAGATATTCATTCAGCTATAGAATCCCGCTTAACAGAACTTATTGGTGAGCCCGGTGGTAAGCTTCACACAGGCAGGAGCAGAAACGACCAAGTTGCAACTGATTTGGTACTCTATTTGCGAAAAGCTCTAAAACATTTTGACCACGGATTGGTTGCTGCTATTTCCGTTCTATTAGATTTAGCGGAAACTCATAAAAATGTTCTTATGCCGGGTTATACCCATATGCAAAGGGCGCAGGTAATAACCCTTGGTTATCATTTACTGGCTTATGCCGAGATGTTAACAAGAGATAGAGAACGAGTAACAGCTTTACTTGCTCGACTCCGTTATTCGCCACTGGGCAGTGGAGCAATAGCGGGTTCAACGCTGCCTTTAGATAGAGATAAAACGGCAGAACTTTTGGGATTTATCGGACCTACATTCCACGCCATGGATACCATTGCTTCACGCGATTATGCAGTTGAGTTTTTGAACATTGCAAACATCGGCATGTTAAACCTAAGCAGACTTGCAGAGGAAATTATTCTTTGGTCGGGGAGTGAATGGGCGTTTATAAAATTAAGCGATGATTTCACCACCGGCTCTTCGTTAATGCCGCAGAAAAAGAATCCCGATATGGCAGAATTAATTCGTGGTAAATCCGGAAGAACATTGGGTAATTACGTGCAACTTTCCACGGTCATAAAAGGATTGCCATTAAGTTACAATAGAGATTTGCAAGAAGATAAGGAATCGTTGTTCGATTCTTTTAAAACTTACTATGATTCTTTGTCGCTATTAGCTCCAATGTTAGCAACAGCTGTGTTTAATACCTCGCGTTTCGACTCTGAGCTTAAAGGTGATTTTATGGCTGCTACTGATTTGGCAGATTACTTGGTAATTAAGGGAGTACCTTTTCGTGTTGCACACCACACCATTGGGAAAGTAGTTTCTTACTGCGAAGTAAAAGGAAAGACTCTAAAAGAAATCACTATTGAAGAATTACAAACCATTGACACTCATTTCGAATCAGATGTATTTTCTATAATACTTCATCCCACACCTCCCGAATTAAAACAGACTATTGGGTCTCCTGCAAGCAATCAAATAGACAATATCATATCTCGCTTACGCTCACTTCTTTAAAAAACACACAATATTTTTTTCAATTTTTCAATTTATTTAGTGAATTTTGTTTTCATTTTTCCTAT
>CALKUG010000120.1 GCA_937996765.1 uncultured Ignavibacteria bacterium | reverse complement strand
ATCGGTGTGTTGAAGGTGATTGGATTGATTGCGGGTTTTTTGGGTATTATTGTACTTTTCAGCGAAGATTTTTCGATGAATATTTCGAACGAGATTCTCGGCATGCTTGCAATTGTGGGCAGTGCGGTAATGCAATCGTTTGTGGCTGTGGCGATAAAAAAAGAAGGGAAGCATTTGCATCCTGTTACGATGAATGTTATTCCGATGACCATTGCGGGAGTTGGGTTTATAATTGCAGGCTTTTTGCTTGAGGATGCTTCGAAGGTAAAATTTGATTTTAACGGTGTTTCATCGGTTTTATTTTTAGCATTTTTCGGTAGTTTTGTTTCGTTTTCGACGTATTATTGGTTGCTTAAACGCGTAAATATAGTGTTGCTTGGCATGGTTGCTTTTATAACTCCTATAGTGGCCCTGATTTTAGGGTTTATTTTCAAGAACGAGCAACTCACTCCCACTAATTGGTTGGGTGTTGCTATTGTTCTTACTGGTATTTTGGTAGCGAATATGGAAGCAGCGTTAGCTTCGTGGAAAAATAGAAAAAATGAGATTTATAATGCAAATAATTAACATTCATAACGCCCAGTTTTTTGCGTATCATGGCGTTTACGAACAAGAGCAGTACATTGGCGGCAAGTTCGCTGTTGATGTTGAGATTGCAGGCGATTTTTCGCATGCCGGGAAAACTGATGATGTTGCCGATACAGTAAACTATGCGGAAGTGTATGAGCTTGTAAAAAAGATTATGACAGAAAAGCGATACTATTTAATTGAACGCGCGGCTCAGGAGATTGTAGATTCAATTCTCATCCAGTTTGAAAGTGTTATGCACGTGAAAGTTGCGGTTCGGAAAATTAATCCTCCTATTGGCGGAGTGGTTGACTCCGTGGGGGTCGTTTTTGAAGGTAGCAGAGAGCAATTGAAATAATGGCTGAGAGAGTTGTTATTGGTTTAGGTTCGAGCATCGGCGATAAAATTGCATCTATTACATGTGCATTGAATAAGTTGAACGAAATTGAAGAAATAACTATTCTTAATGTATCAATCGGAAGAGCACACGTCTGAACTCCAGTCAGACGTGTGCTC
>CALKUG010000119.1 GCA_937996765.1 uncultured Ignavibacteria bacterium | reverse complement strand
AAACCGGAATAACATTGACTGAAAATCTGGCTATGTATCCTGCGGCTTCGGTTTGCGGTTGGTATTTTGCGCATCCTGAGAGTAAATATTTTACTACCGGTAAAATTACAAAGGACCAAGTAATAGATCTTGCTAAAAGAAAGCAGATGGATTTTAAGGAACTGGAAAAATGGTTAAGTCCGGTACTTGGTTATAATTCTTGATTAATTAAAACGATGAACTCTTGGCAAAAATAGTTTTGCCAAGAGTTAGAGACAAAGATAGGAACAATGGAATTTGATCGCATCCTCGATGAGGATCCGGCGTTAGAAGTTTCCTATAAGCAACTTAGGCAGTACTTTAAAGAAACTTTTTATCGCGAAGGAACACGTGAACCACAACCCCAAGATTATTTTTTTGCGGGCACGGTACTCAACCGTCTTAATGTTCCAACTCATTTTTTTGAACAGTTCATTGATAAAAGAACTGTAAAATATGCTGCACTTTCTCCGGCAGGTATGCTTGGGAAATATGAGGAATGGTATAAAGTTTCTAAAGGTATGGGGGAAACAGCCGACAACTTTCCGCAAATGACTAAGTTTTTCGAAAAATGGGCTATCGAAAAAGCAGATAATGAACAGTATTACTACGCCAGAAGTGCAATTGAGTTAGCACAAAGAAATCCTTCAGTAAACAATCCCGGTAAATATTTTATCGTGGCTGCAATTCACACATTTGATAAAAAGTACATTGACTTTAAAAGTGCATTAGAATACTATGAGTATGCGGAAAAGGCACTTGAAAAGTCGGGCATTCCTGATGAATTGAGAGTGCAATTTGATTATACCCTTAAATTGTACAAGGGATTTCTTGACTTAAAAAAACGTGATATACAGAGTGCTTCTGAAAATTTTGGATTGGCAATCTCCAAAAAGGAAAATCCTCTAAATGGGTGGTACTATAAAGCAGTAACCGACTGCCTGCTTGGTAAATACGACTCCTCACTCGACTATCTAAAAAAAGTAGTGGAGTTTGATTTACATCGACTCAATTATGCTGCTGATAACAATATGGCCGCGTTATTTGGGTATGTAACTGATAAAGCGGCAATGTACAATCTGGTCAATCATCCTGAGTTCAGTCCCATGACCGCGGAAATAAAAAATTTATTGGAAGGGTTAAAACAAGAAGATGCAACATTTGTAACATCGTTAGCCGATTGGATGAAAAGGCTAAAAAACATTGATGAAGCCACGCCGTATATACAAGGAAACGAAAATCTTCGAACGTCGTTAGCATTTTTGGCTCAGCTTTCCGATCACTACAGGAGCGATAAAAATCAGATCATATTAATGATTGGAAAAAAACTTCGCAATAGAGTAGAATCTCTCATACAACAAATCATCAAGATGATGGAAGAGGAACACGAGACCAAAGTTACCGGTCAACTCGGGTTCTACGATCAATATCGCGAACAAGAGGAGACAAAACTTAAGGAAATGAGAGAAGGGATAGATTCGGGTGTCAATTCTATGAAGGAAAGTCTCGAAGCCCAAATCCGGAATGCGGAAAGAAAATTCGATAATAATATAGCAGATCTTGAACGTAAAATTGAAAGTGTCTCCAACTCAAAAGAATACGACCCCTCGCAATCTTTTTTACGAGTGGTTTTTGGTACGCTGATAGCCTCATTGATCTTTATCATTATAGGAGGCACGATTTCAATAGTTGGCGGAAGTGGTGGAAGTTCAATGGGTTCAAAGCTCACGAAGTTTTTGGTCTCTGGGATGTGGTGGGGAGTGGCAGTATTTGCAATTGGGTTGTTCTGGGCAATCGTATCATCAACCTCAAAAGTGGTAGAAGGTAACAAAAAGAAGCGCGAGTATGTGAAAGGTATCAGTACGCTTAAAAGTAAGAAGAAAAGAGAATTGCAAAAACTTCAAACCGAAACAGAAAGCAAACAAAAAACATACGCTAAAAGCTTAGATGCAAAAATGGAAGATGCGAAAGCTAAAATAGAGGGCATAATTAAAGACAAAAAAGAACGTGAAGACCAAATCCGAGGTGATTATAATGCCATTCAAAACACCCTAAAAGAAAAACTCCAAAAAGTTATGGAGTAGGGGAGGAGAATAATTTTTCCAATTTACTGTGTTCGATTGGGAAAAGTTGGTAAATCTGATTTTGCGACAACACTTCCTTTGTAAGTGATATTTTTTCTTCTAACCTTCCAAACTCAAAACTTTCAATAAGCAAATTGAGTGCTAATTCAATCTTATTATGCCTCAGAAGTAAATAGGAAAGATGAAAGCGAATAAAATCCGATTTAAGCGAATCGTTTAGGGTCCAATAAATCATATCAGACAAACTGTTTAGGAGTTTTTTGTCTATCATTAATTGAAGGGAATTCGTTTCTATTCGTTCCGATAATTGATTTTTTTCAGTAGTTGAGATGCTATCTGAAGAATGTAAGATAGAGAGGTGGGCTAATGACAAATTTTTTAATGATAGAACCCTACAGTTTATTAAAATATTTGCATAAAGAGATTTTGATTCATCCCAATTTTTAAAAAAAATACAACGAACCTTGATAGACGCTAATGTTAACGTGTTTAGGAAGAAGGAAAAAAGATGCATAGAAATTGTTGACATCTTGTTATGATAGAAATTTTGATAAAAGTTCTCATAATTATAGTTTGAACTGCTAACAAGAGTTGCACAAACATCAATATCTTTAATAGTCTTATTAATGAGGAAAACTGAATTAGTAATCGGCTGCAAACTATCATCGTAAAAAATGATTGTAACCGATGTCATGTTTTCCTTATCTATTAAAGATAACAATATATCGGAGCGAGAGGGGTCCATATTGAATGAATGGATAGACAGCTGTTGATTTATATGAAAATTATTAGGTTTAACTTGAGTCCCACCGTCCGTGTGTAGAAAAAAGATATCAACGGGAAAGTCGTAGCGAGAAGAAATTTCGCTAATTATATTGTCCTCAATGTCCTCAGAAAAACTACCAATTATGAAGATCTGAGTGGCTTCATGTGTTTTAGTATTTGATAATTTTTTAGGATGATGAAAAGAGTCAAAAGCTTCTTCGTAAACTGAGAGATATTTTTGTAAAAAAGTGTTTTCATTAAAAATGGATTCAGCTTTCAGTCTATTAAATGCAGATACGGTTTGCAAATCCTGTTTTAGCAACCAATCAAAACCTTCAACCAATTGAGTCGTGTTCCCGAGTTTAGCCAAATAACCTGACTTAAGATGTGTTACCAATTCTGGAATTCCTCCCACCTCAAAAGTGAGAATTGGAATTCCTGAACTCAATGCCTGAAGTACAACCAATGGGCAATTATCGGCGATAGGGGTATAGAGGAAGATATCCAGTAAATTAAAAAGCTCATTTAGTTCATCAGGGCTACTCGTATAAGGTATGTGAAGAATCTTGCCATCGAAGTGCAATGAATCACCACCGATATTTAGAAAAATCAAATTTGGTATATGTTTAGTCTTTTCTAAAAATTCAGAGGTGTATTTTCCCCCTTTCCACGAGTTAGCTAATGAACCTCCAACTGATGCTGCTCCTACAAGAATTAACTCATCAGAAAGATCATATTTTTGGCGTAATGATTTTTTATTTAACGGTTTAAAAGTATTTGTATCAACTGCATTGTGAATTATATACTGTTTATGATTTGAAAGGATACTTTTGGTAACAAAATTTCCGAGCCATTCCGATGGTGAAACAATATTTAATTGTGAAGCAGCGTAAATTAGGGATTTATCACGTAGAAGAGTTTGTGCGGAATCAACGGGGATGTCGGGATAAATGGATAAATCCGGGCAAGGGGAACAATCGGTACCCCACTTTATACAATTAAAACTGTGCGCGCAGTGCCCCGTGATTGCTTGCATATCATGAAGAGTCCATACTATCGGCTTTAACATAGAAAGCGCTATAATAGCAATAGGATTAAAATAATCTCCATGCAAATTATGGAAGTGCAAAACATCGGCATTTACAACATGAGGATTAGATAATAGTTCGAAGCTGCCATCAAATTCATAATAGAGCAGGCCATCTTTTTGTGCTGAAAAAAGTTTTCGCTTATTAATGCCTATGTCGAAAACGAAACTATTTTCTGAGGACGTTCTTTTGATGGCGTTTAATATACTTGATGTCCGCCCAGTATCTCGTAACAGTTTAGCAAGTTGCCAAGCCACATGTGAGGCACCACCGGCGTAATCGTGGGTGTTAATGTGAAGAATATTCACTGCTATAATTTCTGTTTAACTGATTAATAATTCTCGTTTTTCTTTCTATCAAAAGTTTTTGCTCTAAAACAGATTTGTCACTAATACTTAACCATTTAATGAAGTCACTTTCGCTCCAGTTCCGAACAAGTAATCGAGGTAAAGAGAATAAATTGTCGTTTGCAGACACAAAACCTTGAGTGTTAGCCATGGCTGCTTCATAGTTTGAGTCCTTAACATAGTTGATGGTTTTTGAATTAAAATCCACAACTGTGCCAAAGGGATAAGAAAAATACCTTATTTCTTTCTTCACTATTTTGCTTAGAAAATCTTTAGAATCCGAGATTTCTTCTTGTTGTTTTTCATCACTGAGTTTCGAAAGCCTACTATGAGTAATAGTGTGCGACCCAATTTCGACAAAAGGTGATTGTGAGAATTTGTGCAACTCTGTGCTGGTAAGAAATCTGTGAGATTCTCTTGGTTCCGGAGCTGAAATTAGCCAGCTTTTTAACAGACCTAAAAATTCCTGAATCTCAGAATATGGCTTCTCAATTAAAAACCGTTGTAATTCCTCCCAAAGAGCAAATATATCTGCAGTAGCTTTTCTTTCCCAATAAAACCCAATTCCATCATCAGAAGAAATATTTAAAGTTTTTGGAATATTGGGATTTAGTAAAATAATTCTCTCTAATTCGTCCCACCACGATTCCGTAGTGGAATCAACAAATCCGGCTGTAACAAAAAATGTAACGGGTACTTGAATTTCCTCTATTATTGGAAGAGCAAATTTGTAATTATCATGATAACCGTCATCGAAGGTAATAGCTACCGAGTTTGGAGATAGGCAACCTTTCTTGAAATCGTCTGTAAATTTTTCTAAAGAAATAACTTTGAAATTGTTTTTCAAGAAAGATAATTGACTTCTAAAATTAGAAGGAGAAACAGTGAGTAACTGAGAGTCTAAATTATCTTCGGACACTCTATGGTAAAGTAAAATCTGAGGGTGATTAATTAACTGATTATCCTCT
>CALKUG010000118.1 GCA_937996765.1 uncultured Ignavibacteria bacterium | reverse complement strand
ACAATGGGGTCGAGTGATTTTTTTTGGACAATTTCACCCAAAAAGAATTCACCCTCGGGTTTTAGCACTTTTGCAATTTCTTTGTAATACTGTCTGCGTTTGGTATGATTTAGAGAAACCTGAGCAATAACAAAATCGAACTCGTTTTCGGGTAAATCAATTGATTGATACTCCATATAAATAATACGAATGGCACTTCCGCCTAAGGAAAGGCGCATCATTGCAAGTTCTTCTTCGTTATTAGTGATAAGGGTGGGCTCGATGGCGAATTTTTCGACTAATTCAATCGCCGTCTCTGCCAAGGCAGCACCAATAAATAATACCTTTTTCGCTTCGGGTTTTACCAACTCTACAAAATACTTTATAAGATCGTTAGTGCCCGGAAGCATTATTGCAGCATATTTTTTCAACTAAATTCCAATCGCTTAGTATGGAGAAATCTGATTATCTTTATATTCAAATTTACACATAATTTTAGTGAGCATTGCGTTTTGACCTTTCTCTTTCGGCATATACTTATCGGCTTGTTCGTTTTACTTTTTTTGAGTTCACTCAATGCACAAAATCCCGACACGCTTTCTGCAAAAACAATTGCGGACTCCCTATCGCTGCCCGACTCCGCAAAGGTGGTTGTGTATGATACCTTACGATTGTTGTACCACCCTGCAATAGACAAAGAAGCGTTTTCACTCAACAAAACCGAAGTTGATTTTCTTAATTATCGCGGCTTTTCGGATGTTGTGAGCTATTTTCCTGCATCAACGCAATTATCACCCTCGCTTTCCGTGGATCAGGATTACTTTTCGCTTTATGGCACGGGAGTCGGTGAATTGGCGGTTCTTGTAAACGGTATTCCTACTTCATCACGGTTTTTGCGCTCCAATAATTTTAATCTCACTTCGGCAGAGAATATGCAATCCATAGAGATTGTACCGCTACCCCGAGGGTTTTTGTATAATAACATTGGCGGATTTACCGCTCTCAACGTTCGAATGCGCGACCGTGTTTCAGCAGTTCCCATTACTCGCATCAAGTATTTTGAGGGGTATGGCGGAGAAGGATTTTTGGATGTTCAATACACGGGTCTGCACTACAAACGGTTTGCTATTTCAGTAGATGTACAAAACAGAAAAATTGATGAGGGGTATGACAATTCCGAAAACGGTATGTGGTTGGCTTCGTTTGGTGCGAAGTATCTGCTCTCGAATAAATTGCAAATTTTACTACGCCACACATTAACAAGCTACGATAACGCACTAAATGGTGGCGTGGATTCCGTTGCCACAGTAACCCGATTCCCCACAGCGGCTTTTAATGATCTGCTGTACGATGAAGTTTCTTCGGTTGTACACTTTGGTGATAGATACCAAAAAATCTCGG
>CALKUG010000117.1 GCA_937996765.1 uncultured Ignavibacteria bacterium | reverse complement strand
CAAGTCGGAACAAGTCGGAACAAGTCGGAACAAGTCGGAACAAGTCCGGCACTAAGTTCACCAACCAAGAACCAACCAAGAAGCAACCAAGAACCATGCAAGTACCAACCAAGTACCATGCAAGTACCATGCAAGTGGCACCAAGTCTGGCACCAAGTCCGGCACTAAGTTCACCCCCCAAGTCACCCCCCAAGTACCCCACAAGTCGGTATGACAAAAATTAACTTTTGTTAAGAAATCTGAGGGTTGCGGGAGCTTATATTTGGGGCTCGATTTACAAATTGTTGGTTACAAACATGAAATACGCCATAATTCTGCTTGCTTTGTTGCTATGCAGCCCAAGCTTTGCACAAGCGGTAAACAACGCTGAACTTGAGCAAATGGCACAGGAAGATCAAAACGACAGAATAAACGATGCCGATTCCTTAGGAGCGCGGGATGAAAACAGGAGGTGGCTGCTCTTCCGCATCATTGCCGAAGGTGGGGTGAACACACCAAAAGATAAATTCAACGCTGCACTCATTTTGCAACATACGGGTCTGGAGTATAAAGGTGAAAAGCTCGTAAGTACCAGCGTCGAGAATTATTTCCTGGCGTATCAATATGCGTTATCCGCGTATCAGTCGGGGTTACAATCCGCCAAACAGTTGGTCGCTGTTACTCTCGATCGTTATCTCTGGCTGGCGTACGGTTATCAAAAATACGGCACACAAACAGTATTCGTAAACGACAAGCCCTACTGGGTAAAAATCGATACCGCAACACCTGACGAGGAGCGCGCTGAGTTCGGTATAGCACCCCTCGCAGAACTGTTAAAAAAACAGGAAATGCTCCCCTAATTAAATCAAAACCCAATAAAATCATTACCACGGAAAAATGAGGCAAAACAATGAACACAACACTTTTTGAACAAACCGATAGTTACATCAGCGAGCTCCTCGCATCCGAAGATGAGGCACTGCATTTAGCATTAGAATCCATTGAAAGAGCGGGAATGCCCCAACACAGCATCACCGCAAACCAGGGCAAGTTTTTGCAAGTGCTCATGCGCTCCATCGGGGCAAAAACCGTTCTCGAACTTGGAACCTTGGCCGGCTACAGCACCATTTGGTTGGCACGCGCCTTACCGCCCGAGGGCAAAGTTACTACCATTGAAGCAGAACCCGAGCGTGCTATTGTTGCATCCGAAAATATAGATAACGCCGGACTCTCAGAAAAAGTGGATTTGCTGATGGGCAAGGCATTGGATGTACTCCCACACCTTGTTGCAGAAAACGAAAAACCCTTCGATTTTATCTTTGTGGATGCGGATAAACAAAATTCAGTCGAGTATTTTTACTATGCACTCCGTTTATCGCGCAAAGGAACCGTAATTGTGTTCGATAACGTGCTCAGACAGGGCGAAGTATTCGATGAAAACAGCACCGATGAGCGTGTTATTGGGGTTCAAAATCTGAATAAATTACTCGGTGAAAGCAAAGCAGTAAC
>CALKUG010000116.1 GCA_937996765.1 uncultured Ignavibacteria bacterium | reverse complement strand
CGGGCAGCAACACCATTAATTGCTAATAATTTATCTCCATTCTCGATACCTGCTTGGGCTGTAACTCCACCGGGCTTAACGCTAACAAATGTAAGAACCAAGCTGTCAAGAGGTTTCCCAGCCTTTTTTGTTTCCATGCCGGTTTCGAAACCTTGTTGTAAAGCGTCTTTAATAGATGGGTTTGTGGTCAAGGAATCTGAAAACATCGGGGGTGTAGGGTACCAGATACATTCGTCGTTGGATGCTTGTCTCTCTACTGCAACGTTATAAAAAGAAAAACTACCACCAATCAGTAAAACAAAAGTGATACTTGTAATAAGTTGGTATTTGTATCTATCAATTAAATCAATCAAGAACTGCTTCATATTAACGTACTTTTATAACAATTATGGTTATGTCATCGCTTTGTGTTGCACCATGGGCGTAGGAAGATACATCTTTTTTTATGATATCAAGAATTTCATCCGCAGTTTTGTGGGCGTTAATTTTTACCAGTTCTTCTAAGCGCTGATCAGAGTATTCATCATCAGCTAAGTTTTTTGCTTCTGTTACTCCATCAGTAAAAAATACTATTAAATCGTCAGGTTCAAGTTGAATCTCATCAGATTTATATGGCATAAAAGTTTTCATTACACCAAGTATTAAACCACCCTGATCCAAAAATTTTAATTCATGATTGCGCACAAGTAATACAGGGTTATGTCCGGCATTTACATACCTTAGTGCTCTCTTTTCGTTGCTAAACAAAGCCCAGAAAAAAGTAATAAACTTGCCATCAGTGGTATTTTCTGATACCAAGTCATTTATAAGTGCTGTAGCCTCAGAAAGATCGAGTGACTGTTTGCATATCGACTTTAAAAATGCTTGAAGGTTCGCCATTAAAAGGGAAGCAGGTACACCTTTGCCGGAAACATCGGCGATAGCTGTGTAAAAACCATTATCAGGTCCGGGAATTATATCGTAATAGTCGCCACCAACTTGTTTGGACGAAATACTGGAAGCAGCAATTTCGTAGAAAGGGAACTGAGGGATCACTTTAGGCAGAAGGTTGGTTTGGATCCCTTTGGCTACTTCAAGTTCTTCTTCCATCTTTTGCTTTTCGAGTGCTTCAATAAACAAACGCTTGTTTTCTAAGCTTGTAATAGCAAGAGAGGCAAGTGAGTTAATAAAATCTTTATCTGCCGGTGAATAACCCGGAGCATTCAGTCGCTTGCCGAGAAGAATTAAACCCTTGGTTTCACTTTGCATTTTCATTGGTACCAAAAGCTCAAAACCAAAATTCAACAGTTCCGGGAAAACCGTTCCTATCCCTTCGCGTTCTATCGTTGCTGTTAACGAATCACAGGGACAAGTTTTAAGTATATCAATAAGCTGTGTTTTTGGAAGTGTAGATTCGAGTACCTTCATTTTATGGTCTTTGCCATACACTATTGCATAAGTGCCTACCATAAAATTACCCAGCAATGAGAAGAGTAATGTTTTCCCTATTCTTGATTCCTCGGTTAAAACACTGAACTCTTTTGTGAGTTCGAATAGTGAATTAAGTTTGGCAATACGTGTATCGAGGTCTCTATTAACAGATTTCAGTTCGTTAATAAACAGAGAGTTTTCAATACCGGTTGCAGCAATATTCAGGATGGTTTTTAGAAATTCTACTTCTTCGTTGGAGTATTCTTCACCATTAATTTTATTGCCTAATGCAAGGAATCCGAGAAGTCGCCGAGCCGAACGAATTGGGGCTACTATGCCTAACGAGGCGATTTCAAGAAGGGAGTTGAGACGTTCAGAATCTTCGAGGTTCTCTTCGAAAGGTAGAGCTGGAAAGTTACTTAACTCATTGGCTACAAAGCCTTTATGGGCTGCAACAACAAAAAAGCCGTTAGTTTCTAAAGCTACCACTCCCTTACCGGTGAGGAACTTACCCATAAGCGAAAACAAGAGGTTGTTCAAGGTAAAATCTATATCGTGACTTGAGTTCACTATTCTGCTGAACTCCACGAGGGCAGTAAGATTACGTTGAAGCTTTGCTGTTTCACCAACGGGGTTCATATAATTACGCCGTAATTCTTTTTGTGAGCTTGAGGGTATTTAAACCATCAGTATTTGTGTAGTACTCAACGTTATCCATTAAAAGGCGCATAAGATGTATGCCTAATCCGCCAACACGTTTCTCGCTGAGGTACTGCTTCATATCAGGTGATTGTATGGTTTGAGGGTCAAAGCTTACTCCTTTGTCCATCAAGGTAATTGTGAGTTGTTCATCTTCCACTGAAAGTTTTACGGTTATATCACCATTTGTTGGTGGCTTGTAAGCATGCCTGATTATATTGGAACAAGCTTCATCAACCGCTAAAACAACTTTGTCTATAACTACTTGATTAACACCGAGCGAATACGCTTTTTCACGAATAAATGAGCGTACTTTAGCAAGATTCTCCGTTGAACCTACAACCTGTAATATGTAAGGTATTTGATTCATTGCTCTTTTCTCAGTTTGACTCATTACCATTAAATTTAGCCACCGCTTCCTGCTCATCAGTGAGTATATCGTATAGCAGTGGGAAACCCAGTAAGTCAAAGATATTATATACGTTTGGTTTCATTTCTGCGAGTTTGATATCGCCACTATTTGAACGCATAGTTTGAATGTATGCCATAAACACTCCCAGCCCTGCACTGCTTATATAATCCAGTTCCTTAAAGTTTACAACTACTTTGTACTTACTTTCGTTGATCAACTCTGTAAATCGATCTTCGAGGGCAGGAGCTGTATGAGCATCCAAATAGCCTTTTAGGTCGATTACGCTTATTTCCTCAAGCGGTCGGACTGTTGCATTGAAATCTGACATTATAACTTATACTCCGATTTTGTTAAACTTTGCGACGTAATATAACCAAAGTGATGTCATCGTGTTGTGGTTTACCTACAGAATATCTGCTGATTTCTCTGATTATCTCCGATGAAATCTCATTGATGGGTAATTCTTTGTTTTTTATAATAATTCTCTTTAATTCATCTAAACCAAATTCAACGTCTTTTTCGTTCTGTGATTCAGTAACACCATCAGTAAACAGCACTAACATATCGTTTTTGTTCA
Source organism: uncultured Ignavibacteria bacterium (assembly GCA_937996765.1). Classification (GTDB taxonomy): domain Bacteria; phylum Bacteroidota; class Ignavibacteria; order Ignavibacteriales; family Ignavibacteriaceae; genus CALKUG01. Next base: position 7,538 of record CALKUG010000116.1, on the reverse strand, counting down.
TAGTTAGTTCTATTTGTTGAAGCGTTTGTTCAAACAATTTGGTGAAATTTAATCCAAGTCCTAATCCCGTAGGGGTTATCTCTTTTACTTCATTACCTTGAACAAGTAGGGCAGGAGTGTGACCAGCACGCACTAACGTAACTTTACCCGTCTCCTCGTTAATTACTCCCAATATGGCAGTAATAAAACTTTTACTATCAAGAGTTTTTTTGAGAATGGAATTTGCTTTGACCAATATCGCTTTGGGAGATTCACCTTGCAAAAAGATAGAATTTAATATACCTCGTAACTCTGCCATAATAAAAGCAGCACTTACACCTTTACCGGAAACATCTGCAACAGTGAAGCCAAGTGAGTTCTGGGATAAAGTAAAATAATCATAATAGTCTCCACCTACCTCAAAAGCCGGAATAAACACTGCGGTGAACTCTGTTTGTGGCGAATCGGGCATTTGTGCGGGCAATAGCTTTTTCTGTAAGTCCCTTGCCAAATCAAGTTCTTTTTCCAATCGCTCTTTCTCGATGGATTCTTTTACCAATCGCGAGTTTTGCAGAGCAGCAGAAGCGTATTCTAAAAAAGTATGCAGCGTTTTTTTATCATCATCTTCTAAAAGTGCATCATCAGTGGTAACAATAATTAAGTTCCCTGATATGCTCAGCACCGATTGTAATGGTGCAACAAATGCGTATTTATATTTTACTTCTGTTTCACCGGTTTTGTAATACTCCGAAAGAGGGACCGTGTGAACTTTATCTGCTCCGGGATTGTGAGAAGTTGCTCTGTTGAGTATATAATCCGTGAGCTTTACAGCATCAGTGTAATTTATTAAGTTAGGTGATAAAATAGTATGATTTGCATTTTCATTAACTTCGAGCCAAGCTGCTTTAGAGTTTGTAATTTCGAGTGCAGTCTCTACAATATTTTCTGCAAGTTCACCAAAATCGAGTACTCTATTCATCAATCGACTAAAGTATTGAAATAGCGAGAGGTCTCTGTTCTTTTTATCAAATACTTCAGCGGTAGGCAAATGGAATAATGTTGTAAATGAAAGAACAGAAAAATAGATTATTCCGTATATGCTCATCAATTGAATAAACACATTTAATGCGGGTGAAAACAAGTCATTTGCAGTTCTTGCCGCGCTTGAACCACTCAGTAGAACAAGGTTTGCAGTAAGTGTTGCAATAAGAATTGCTGAAAGTAGAAGTACAAGCTTTTTCTCTTGTTTTGAAAGAAAAGCAATCCACGAAATTCTGAGTGAGTTGATAACTATCAGGATAATAGTTAAAACGTAAAAAGCGATATGTATAAACTCGAGTGATGTTCCAAATTCCTCTATGGCAAATACATAAGTAACTGAGGTTACTGCAAGATAGGCCATAAGAGCGAAATAGTATGTTTTCGATTTTTTCCGTTGCTTGTTAAAAAAGAGTTCTTTTAAAGAAAGTAATATGTAGGTAAAGAGCGATAGTGAAATAAAGCTATATAAAAACCCGGATGCGTTTGAGAAAAATGATATGTGCAGCTTACCAGAATACTTTTCAGTGGAGGGGATACCAAACATCTCAAGCAAAGAATTAGAAATTGAATAGTGCAGTATTAACACAATCGAGAGTAGCACCACTCCTTTTACCAAGCTAATGGGCGAGTTTTTGCTTTTGTTAGTCATGGCATTCATATTCAGCATAAGTGCATACGAAAGCAATACCGAGGCAACTGCCTTAGCAAGTACCCAATGGCTTTGGGAAGAATCAGTGAACAACTGCAACCCAAGCACCAACAATGTTGCTAACAGGAGCAGCTGCACCTTAATGGTAACTATGGAGCGAAATGAAAGAAAAAACATAACTAATCAACTTAATTTTGTTATGAAAATAGCATAAATAAAATCGCTATACAATAACAGGATGATGATTGGTTCATTAATATGAAGGGCGGTTAATATAAGTGGGATGCAACTACATGCATCCCACTTCAAATGAGAATGGAGGGTGGTTTAGCGGAGTTTACGCCGGGTTGTGCCTATTGACTTTACACCGGAACCAACATTAAAGCGAGCAATGAGCTCACGCAAGTTTTCTGCTAATTGATTAAGTGTCTCGGAGCTTCGAGCGACTTGATGAATTGCGGTTGCCGATTCGTTTGCCACCTGGGTAATGGTTTCGAGTGAACGCGAGATTTCCTCACTGGTAGCTGATTGTTCTTCGCTTGCTGCTGCAACACGTGTTACCATATCAACAACATTTTCGGATGTAGTAACAATTGCAGCCATTGAGCTTCCGGCTTTTCCAGCCAAATGTTTGCCACGTTCAACTTCACCCGTTCCTTCACTAATTGATTCAACTGCTTCAAAGGTATCGTGTTGAATCTTTTTAATCATTCCGGCAATTTCTTTAGTAGCTTTAGTTGTACGTTCAGCAAGCTTACGAACTTCGTCGGCAACTACGGCAAACCCTCTGCCTTGTTCACCTGCGCGAGCAGCTTCGATTGCCGCGTTGAGTGCCAAAAGATTGGTTTGATCTGCAATGTCGTTAATAACTTGAATTATCTCACCAATTTGATCGCTGGATGTTCCAAGTTCTTTAATGGTTTCAGCTGCTTTAGTTACAACTTTTGCTATGTTTTCGATTCCGTGAATTGTTTCATCCACAACAATTTTACCTTCAGAAGCTAACGAACCTGCTTTTTTTGCTGAATCGGCTGCTAAACCTGTGTTTTTAGCGGTGTCTATTATTGTTGAGGTCATATCACGTAGAGAGCTTGATACTTCGGCAGTTTGCGAGCTTTGCTCGTTTGCACCGGCAGCCATTTCTTCTGCACTTGCAGAAATCTCATTTGTGGAACCTGCTACTGATTCCACTGCTTCATACAGCTGTGATATCATATTGCGGAGATTGCTTACTGCATCATTGAAACCGCTATACAATTTACCAATAATCGGATGAGATTCATCGGGGAGTTGTGTGGTGAGATCACCTTGTGCAAACCTCTCCATTTCTTTAAGTAATTCTTGTGTTTTTGATTCGAGAAAAATCTTTTGCTCTTCAGAAATTTTTTGTTGTTCCTGAGCTGAAAGCATTGCGCGTTCGGCATTGCGTGTACTCTGTTGATTCTCCTCAAGTAATTGCTTAATACTTGCAACCATTTTGTTGAAGGACTTACTTAAAATCCCAATCTCGTCGTTTGAATCTGTATCTAAAACGATATCAGTATTTCCCTCGGCAACTTTTATTGCAGCTTCCTCAATCTTTGTAATCTTTTTATTTATAATATTAGCGGTAAAGAGAGCAAATAAAAGGGAAAAGAACAATGCAATAAAAACACGTATTATAAGACCGCTTTTGATGACACTTAATTCCTCGTTTACATCATCTATATAAACTCCGGTGCCAACAAAACAATCCCATGGTTGAAAATATTTAACATACGCTTTTTTGGGCAAGGGAATATCGGAGCCAAGTTTTGGGTAATGGTAAACTACATATCCTTCCTTTTTGTCGCGAGCTACTGATATCATCTCTTTCAAAAAATGAACACCCAGCTTGTCAACCAGATCAATGCGGTTCGTTCCTCGTTTAGCAGGGTCGGAGCCCAATGCCAAGGTTATACCTTCCATGGTGTACATAAAATAGTATTCATTTCCGCCGTAACGCAGAGCATTGATTTGATTTATGGCATCATCCATAGCTTGTTCTTTTGTAAGCATTCCGGAGCTGACACGTTCATTATAGTATTTTAATACACTCCAAGCCACTTCAACATTTTGCTTGATTCCTAATTCTCTACCTGAGTACAGAATTGTTTCGGTGGTAGGGAACACTGAGAGGAAAAAAATGAGAATAAAAGGTACTATGGCTAAGAACACAATCAGTGTAAGCTTCACCATGAGTGGGTAATCTTTTACTGAAAAGATTTTCATAACTTGTCCTTAAAAATAGTAGTAAAGTGTTGTTACAAAACGTGTTGAATTTATGAGCTTTACACCCTCTCCGGTGCCTTTAGCTGAGGTTTTTCCATAAAATGCACCATGATACTCAAGTTCAGCGCCAAGCAATGTGTTGCCTTCGCGATACTGAATTCTGGGCGCAACTCTGTAAAAAGATTGCAATGCTCCCGAAGCATCTATACCTCTGGCATATACACTTGATTTAATAATGTCACCATCTGTTCCCAGATTTTTTTGATACCCATAGAAAAGACCAACCTTTAAGTCGCTACCATAGGATATATCCGAGTACGCAGAAAATATTTTTGTTGGTTTGTAGGATTCAATTCCTGTTGTAGGAGCTAGTTCAGAAACAGCAAAACCCGAAATCATGAGGTAGTTTGCAACGTTTGCTCCATATAGTCCGTAAACTGCAGCTTTAAAAAGACCGGTTGTGTATTTAGCATATCCGGTTAGCGAGTAACCTTCAACCGTGTTTTTGTTTGCATATCCGGTTGCAGAAACGATACGAGGACGTAGTTTTTTATACTCACCGCCCACACCCAGAAAGAGGGGGTCGGATTTGAATTGAATTTGTGCATGTAGATCAGGGAATACAGCATTACGTGAATATTCGGAACTTGCACCAAGTGGTCCAACAGATGGAAAATCACGTTCTGTTAGCGCTGCTGCAATAAGTTTAATTGAACCCAATTCATGGGTATAACGAATTTGCGGGGCACGACCAAATGCAACAAAGGGTGCTCCGCCATTTGAGCTTAACTCTTCAGGCGCCACTTCGGGTATGTAATTAGGATACCAAGTTTGACCGGCAAGTACTTGTTTGTTACCCCACTTCATACTTACAAAAGCATGACGTATTCTATATCCGTTAACATCCGCCTCCGAATTACCCATATACTCCGATTCCAATGTTGCTTCGGTTTCAGCTCCTAAAAAACTTTTCATTTTGAATTTCATAGCAGCTCGTGTCTGAATTACTGCAAACTGAAACGCATCGGCACCATTGATATCAGTACCCGAGGGATCGAGTGCTTCATTTTTTGGATAAAGTAAAAGGTGATTTTCTCTTGCAGCAACTACTTGCCTGGAATCATAAATTCCCGTAACGTTGATGTAACCGCTAAATGTTAAATTCATTTCATCGGTACCAATTCGTAGTTGCGAAAAAATAGCTTGAGTGGAGAGAACAAAGAAGAATAAAAATGTAACTAAAGTACGCATAATTAACCTACAAGATTACTTAGTGAATAACCTCTAAAATTGCCTCTGAGGTTGGAATAATTTAGTGAACGAAATTTTCGACACTTTATTAAGTGAATCTAATTATTTCAGTTTTAAATAAAAAACATTTCCTACTAATCATGTAGAAACAAAAAAGCCGGACTAAAATTTAATCCGGCTCAAAAGTTATTACAATTTAGTCTTCAGGGGGTGAATTACATCCCTTCCATATCACCACCGCCACCGCCGCCATTATCATCACGAGGACGTTCTTGCTTTTTGCGGAAGTTGTTAAGGTTATATGTAAGAGATAATGTAAAGCTATTAAACTGTGGCTTCATTTCGGTAATTGAGGTAAAGTTAGTTCCGAAAGATTCAGATCTAAATTGCATAGTTTGGAAAGGGTCGGTTGCTCTTAACGATAAAGTTAGTGCTTTCTCAAACAGAGTTTTTTTGATGCCTATGTCCGAAAATACGCGTCCTTTTGTTGTTCCTTGTGGGGAAATCATTGCAGAAGCAAAATTTGTGTTGATCTGAATGTCAAAATCGTAGGGAAGGCGAACCGTAGTAGAGAGGCGAGTAAACCAAGCATCTCCGCCTGAGTTACGAGAACCGCCTGATACAGTACCTTCGTATTCTGATTTGAAGTAAGATGCACCACCGTTAAAATTCAAGAACGTAAACGGTACATACGTGCCACTTAATTCAAATCCGTATGTTTTTTGTTTTTGTATGTTATCAAAAGTGTTAAAAGTTATACCTGTATTGTCAATGTACGAGACACGATTGATTTGATCGTTAATTTCACGATAAAATGATGTGGCAATTAATGATGCACGGTCAAGAAACAATCCGTAGCTGATCTCGTAGGAATTAATATACTCGGGTTTGATATTAGGGTTACCTATCATTGCCTGAGTTGGATTCATATACCGAATAAAAGGATTGATGGACTGCATTCTTGGTCTATTAATTCTTCTCGAATAGCTTACACGTAGTTCGTTTCCTTCTGCAAGTTCTTGGCTAAAATTTACTGTAGGGAAGAAGTCGATGTAATCCTGGGTGTTTTTAATATTCCCGACTCTTTGAATGCCTTCGCTGTTGGATTGCTCAACACGAAGACCCAGCTGATATTTAAATCCGCCTAACTTGCTTTGGTACAAGCCATAAGCTGCATTCACCAAATGCTTATACACAAAATCGTCTTTCAAAACTGCGGAAGTTTGAAGATTTGTTTCTGTGTAGTCATTCTCTCTATCACGGTATGTTCCTTTATAGCCCATTTCTATTTTTTCGTCGTCCGAAAATGGGAGAACGTAACTGATATCCAAAGTAGTATTAAAAGTTGGTTCGATGTTATCGGTGTTTACAACATCCACTTGGCCAAGGAAGGCATTGGTGATGGGGTCGTAGTTATCAGCTCTTCTATTGGTGAACTCATCATCTTCATCTTTGCTAACGTAAAAGTCTATTTTGAACTCTTTGTCTTTTATCTCAAATGTTTTTTTGTAACCAAGAGTAAACTCAAGATTGTAAGAGTCGTCGTTAAAAGCCGACTTAGAAAGCTGATTACTTCCCAGAACGGAATTTAAGTAAGTTAAAGTTTTTGTGTTTGATGTACGCGAATTCTCACCAACGTTATAGGTTAATGATGTGGCGAAGTTATGAAAACGTTCATAGGTATAATCAACACCAACTTTTACGTTGTGTGATGTACCTTTCCATCTAAAATCTCTATCTTCATCCAAAAACTGTGTTCCGGTTGTAAGTAAGTTAGTTCTTTCCGAAAAACCGGTACCGATTCTTGAAAAGAAACGATTATCGTAATTAGCATAGAGATTCCAACCATTTTGGCGATAGTTTGTGCTAACAGAAGAACTGTAATTATCACGAGTACCTATATTTGCCATAATCATACCGTTAAAGTTAACAGCATCACTCTTTTTAAGAATAATATTAATTACACCGGCTGTTCCTTCGGCATCATAACGTGCGGAAGGGTTGGTAACTATTTCAATTCTTTCAATTGCACTTGCCGGGAGCTGCTCTAATAAACGTGTTGCGGATATTCCTGAGGGACGCCCATCAATCAGTATTTGTACACCTTCGTTTCCACGTAAGGAAACATTGTTATCCATATCCACAGTAACCGAAGGGGTATTTCTTAAAATATCTATTGCCGAGCCACCTGCAGGAGTGTTCATTTTATCGACGTTTACAACAGTTTTATCAACATGAAACTGGATTTGATCACGTTGCGCGGTTATTTCAGCACCTTCCATCATTACAGATGTTGAGCTAATAAGAATATTGCCCAAATTCACACGTAACTGTTGATTGGTTATTTTAATATCTTCAATGGTTTTGG
>CALKUG010000115.1 GCA_937996765.1 uncultured Ignavibacteria bacterium | reverse complement strand
ACTTTTTTAATACCTCTTGCCCTTTGTTCACTTTCCATTTTAACATCAAACTCACACCATTCAACAACCCAATAATAATTGCTAATGGCACGTGCATTTGGTTATAAAATGAAATATCAACACTTTGCTTAAATATAGGGGCGGATGTACCGGTAATTACTACAATCGCCGATGCACCTAGGGTGATTGCAGCAGTAAATAACGAGAGTTCGCGTGAGAGAGTTGATTCCTCGGCGGGAACTTTATAAGCCAATTTATTCCATCGCCAAATAACCATACCCACACCAATACCGAGAAACGTTAGTGTGAAAACTATTAAAAAGATGTACACCGTCATACCAGGATCTACAAATGAGTGCACCGAAGCGTCACCTAATATCCCTGACCGAGTGAGGAAAGTGGAATACAATACAAATACGTAAACTGCAACAGAGAGTATAATGTTAGTCTTTGCAAATCTACCCGAAGAATCAGGACCTTGAGTGCGTTGCTGAACCAACATGGTATGGATAGCGGCAACAGAAATCAACCAGGGTACAAGCGAGGAGTTTTCAACCGGGTCCCAAGCCCAATATCCACCCCATCCCAAAATACCGTATGCCCAATATCCACCCATCATAATTCCCAAACCCATTACTCCTGCAAAGCCAAGTAACCAAGGGAACGATTGCTTAACCCAGCTTGAGTAGTCATTCTTTAGCATAGCGGCAATAGCAAATACAAAAGGAATGGTTGCCATTGAAAAACCGGTAAATAAAATTGGAGGATGTATTTGCATCCAAAAATTTTGAAGTAGAGGATTTAAGCCTTTTCCAAAAGCTATCAGGTTGCTTAATGTAAGACCCGCACCTTGTAGAACTCCAACCAGTTGTGCATTAATTTTTACAAAGCCGTTACCCTCGTTATCCTGGAATATATAACTTGCCATAAAGGGTAAGTTTAATAATTCGGTTTGAATATTCTTAACAGGAATAAAAATTTCTTGTGCCCATGTTAAAGCAAACGGATCTTTTAATAATGGTGAAACCATTGCAAGTAAAAATGTGGTAGCAAGCGAATATACCATCATAACGCGAGGTTCAAGATCATCGAACTTCGTACTGTAGGATTGTAAAAACACGCCTATAATTGAGGTTAAAAGCAACCAAAGTAAAAAGCTGCCTTCCTGTCCTGCCCAAAAAGTTGCTATTAAATATCCTATTGGCAAATCACTATTGCTATAACTATAAACATAGAGAAAATCGTAGCGATGCGTGAGTATTAAATACAGCAAATAAGCACTCGATAAAATCACCAACATAGTCATAGCTGTGTATGTTACACGCGCTAAGTTTATGGTATTTTTGTAACCCTTAAAACTGAGGAAATAAAATGCCATTGAGAGAATACTAAAAACAAAGGCAAAGCTGAGGAATATGCTTCCTGCCATTAACACTCCAAAATCTGATTATATGAATCGAATCTAACTATAACTACGATACTTTTTGTTGGCCGGTATGCTCTTCTTGTATCTTATACTGGTCTTGATATTTTGAGGGGCATTTGGTGAGAACTTTTTTTGCGTGAAATACGCCATCTTTATACTCACCGGTTGCAATCACGGATGTTGCTGATTCAAAATTATTTGGCATAGAACCATCCAAAACTACCTGCATCTCGGTTCCTGTAGCATCCTTCATGTAGAAAATAAATTGGTTAGAACCAACGTTATGATCATAGGATTTTTCTTTAACCCAGCTACCTGTAGCGTGCACTACTTTAGCACTCGACTTAACTTTTTTAAAGTCGTTCTCGTACCCAATGTTGGTTTGAGTGAGCAAGTAAATCATCATTCCGAGAAAAACGGCAATAATTCCTACTCCAAAAATGTATTTATTTTTACTCATGTTATTCATTATACATCATCCTTCGAAACAAGTTTCTCAAGCTCTTTTACTTTTTTATTCAATCCCATCAAAAAGATAAATATCCCGCTCCAAAGCAAAAGAACAATTATCAATACCACCAAAATAGAATTATTATTTAAGTGTTCAAATACATAATCCATTGACTAAAACCTTTCGTTAAACGTATCTTTTATTCTTTATCAAGCAAATATTTTAATCGCGAAACCTTATAACCTAATCTCCATATCCACACATACAAGAGTGTGAAAGAAAAAAGTGAGAAGTAAAACACCGCTTGCATATTGGCGTTCATTTTAAAATCTACAACAGGGCCTGCGTTATCATCATCGGCAGAGCCGGGATGAAGTCCGGGCATAATACGCGGCATAATAAAAATAAAAAATGGCACCGTAAGAAAAGATAGGATGTTATAAACCGCTGAAAGTTTCGCTCTCTTTTCTTCACTCTCTATCGCAGAGCGCAGAGCAAACAAGGCTCCATAGATTAGTAGCAATGCAAAGATACTCGTTTCACGCGGGTCCCAATGCCAAAACTCACCCCAAGCAAATTTAGCCCATACCGAACCGGTAACCGTAGCAAGTACACAAAAAATCATTCCAAGTTGTGCACTAACGTGGGCTTTAAGATCATAAAAAATATCATTTGACCTGAGATAGCGGATACTGAAATACATCGACATAAAAAATGCAATTACCGTAATCCATGCTGTTGGAACATGAAAAAAGATAATTTTTGCGTTTTCGCCAAGCCCTTGAATAAAGGGGTAGTGGAACCAGGCTGTAGGTCTTTCCATTATCGGGAATGCTATTCCTGCAATAAGTACAAACGAAATCATTAAAAAAAGGATATAAAACTTGAAATTGCTCTGCCATAATTTCTGCATAGATAAACCTGAATTACTTAAAGTCATTTACCAAACATCTTCATATCATTACCTGCAGGTTGTTGATATAACCTTAGGTCAAACTCTTGAACTATTGCGAAGATGTGATCAAAAATATCTGACTGAATATTTTCATACTCACGCCATTCTGTAGTATTAACAAAAACATAAAGCTCCATTGGCAATCCCTCTGCACCCGATTGCAACTGTCTAACCATAAACGGCATATCTTTTCTAATGTCTTTTCTCTGATAGAGGTATTGCTCCAGATAAGCACGAAACGTTCCAACATTTGTCATTCTCCTACCATTAACAGGATTTGACATATCGTAGTTATGCTCTATATTATACTCAACTATCTCCTTTTGGCGATTCTCAATATACTCTGTGATCAACTGATACTTCTTAAATCGTTCAATCAACTCATCATCAACAAATCGTATTGAACTTAAATCAATAAACAGAGTGCGTTTTAATCTTCTGCCACCACTTTCTTGCATACCCCGCCAATTTTTGAAGGATTCTTCAATCAATTTGTATGTGGGTATTACTGTAATAGTTTTATCGAAGTTTTGAACTTTAATGGTATGCAAAGCAATGTCTATAACATCACCATCTGCATCATATTTTGCAACCGTTATCCAATCACCTTTTTGGACGAGATTATAACTGGATATTTGCAAACTTGCAACAAACGAAAGCAAAGTATCTCTAAAAACCAACAATAGTATTGCTGTAAATGCCGAAAGGCCGGTTACTAAGGTCCAAGGATTTTCTCCGGTCAATAAACCTAAAATCAAAATTATCCCCCATGAGTAGAGCATAATTTTTAAAATCTGAAGATATCCTTTTATAGGTTTTTCGCGATAGGCTTCCGTTTCTTCAACAAATTTTATCGAGATTGAAATTACCTTTGCAAATCCCAACAGTAATGCTGCAACAATGGCAGCATTGAGTAATATGGATAGGGGACCGTAATAAGCTGGTAGATACTTTATAAATGCATTAAGGGTAAGCAAGGCAGGGACATACGAAAACCTACGTAGCACCGTTTTATTGTTTAATCTATCGTCGAACGAATTTGCTGTATGGGCACTAATACGCTTTATTACTTTAGACAGTATGAACCTACTTGCCAAGAACACAAGTAGTGCAAGCAGTTTAACAGCAGCAAAGACTAAAAGGTTTGCTAAACCTACGTCGTACCGCTCTAACTGTTCGTAGTAATAGAGTATGCTTTTTAGAATTATTTCCATGATTACATTTTTTGAAAAACAACACCTTAATTTATGTAATTTATTGTTTAAATTTGCTTGAGTACTTCCATAATTACCCAAGGAAAGAGGTTATCCATTATGTCTGATTTTCAAATGTCACAACATGAAAATTTAAATCAAGAATCTGTTAACGAAAAGAGTTATTTAGATAAGTTGGTTGAGGTTATCACCGACCCCGTTAACTTGTTCGATTACATTGCTTCACGAGCTCCAAAGCTCTCAGATGGCCTTGGAACATTTTCCATTGCCCTTGCAGCAATATCGCTGTTTTTTGTTCTTGCATACAATGTGCCCGCACTAAAAATGGACCTTAAACAACAACAACGCACTCAAATGGAAAAACAATTTGACAAGTTGGTTGCAGAAGGAAAAATGTCAGCTACAGATGCAGAGACTATGATTGACAATCAACTCGAAATGATGTCGGGTCCTGTAGGCATGGCTATGGCTGTTGTAGGCACTTGGGTAGGAGGATTTATAATCTTCTTTATTTCCGGTGGCTTGTATCTGCTTGTATTGAAATTCTTGCTTAAATCAGCTATTGACTTTAAGCAAGTTATGATAGCTATGGGTCTGCCAAGCATTATAACGGTTATAACCATGGTGGCCGCCATTGTGTTGTCGCTACTGATGGGAAAGGTTATTCAGGATGTAAGTCTTGCTTCTGTATTAAGCTTAGATAAAACTTCTGTAGCAGGTTTACTTGGTGGCTTAGTGGCTCCGTTTCAAATATGGAGTAGCGTTGTTGGTGCAATTGCAATAAGCAAAATCGGGAAATTAGAAAACCCGATTATGGCTTACGTACTCACTTTTGGTGTATGGTTCCTGTTTGTAGGAATAGGCTTTGCATTTTCGCAGATGTAGCAAATAAAGTTCGGGAGGTTGCTTTTCAGGCAACCTCCTTTAATTTCTATTGTTTATGCTTTTTAGGGAATTCGTAAAAGAGTATTTTTCCTTTTCCAACTTCTACAGCTTTCCACTCATCCACATCAAATGTTAAAGCAACCACAGCAGCAGTAGGCATATCCTCCGGAAAGCCTCCAGTTAAAAGCGAAGCCGTATCGGATATTCCCGGATTATGCGCAACTACCATAGCCGAGTTGTATGAATCATCAAACTTCTGAACTATTTGAATTATGTTAATTACATTGGCAAGGTAGAGCTCTTGCTTTAATTCAATTTCTTGCTGCGAATAACCAAACTCATGGGCAAAGTACTGTGCTGTTGAAAGTGCCCGAACCGCTGTGCTTGTTACAATTCTTTCCGGTACAGCATTTAACTTTTTTAACAATGCACCCATAAATGGCGCTGTCTTATTACCTTTTTCGTTTAAAGGTCGTTCAAAATCTGTTAGCCCCTGCACTTTCCAAGAGGATTTGGCATGTCGTGCCAAATAGAGTGTTTTCATATTAGTATAATTCCGAGTAGAAAAATGAGTTTAAGAAATTAATTCTGAAATACTGCAATAGCATCTTCTTCAGACTCTGCTATTGAAAATATAGTGTCAAATCCTGCAATTGAAAGTACTTCCCTTATATGCGGTTTTATACCGAATAGTACTACCTTACCTGATTTTTGAACTTTTTTTGCTGTGTTTAAAAAAACTCTTAACCCTGCACTTGAGATATACTCAAGCTGAGTTATATCAAATACAATTTTATGTTCACCTGCGTTTAAAAGAATTTGCAATCCTTGGTCGAACACCGGAGATGTTGCACCATCTAATCTTCCGTTAACACTAACAACAACAATCTCCGAAATCTTTTTTTCGGTCCATTCCATATTTATCTCAATTCAAACGTTTAAATAGCTTTAAAATATTATTTACACCATCTCGCTGATACTCGTAGTCACTCATTACAGATTTAACTAAATGTATCCCCAATCCACCAAGCTGTCGCTCCTCGAGCGGGAGAGTGGTATCGGGTGGGGTTTTGGTTAAAGGATTAAATGAAATCCCGTCATCAATAATTTTTAACGAAACAATGTCACTTTCTTTATGAATAGTTATTTCGATAGTATGTATTTCCTGATCGGTGTATCCGTAGGAAACTACGTTGGTAATCAACTCATCTAAACAAAGATTGAGTTCAAAGATTACCTTTAAGGGTAATTCGGCTTGTTCACCAAAACAATCAACAAACTCGGCCAAGCGAGTTAATTCTTTGAGATCATTTTGTATTGTTATCGAACTTACCATTTCTATCTGTTAATTAGGGTAAAAACGCACGCCAAGTGCTGCGTCAAATGCTGAACCAAAATCGGGCACCAATCCAAACAATGGGCCCATTTCTACAAATATATCAAAATCAGTTCCTTGCGGAATAAACTTTGCTCCAAAAACACCTCTTACGGCCAAGCCAAGGCCGCTTTTACGGTAATAAAACCCGGCTTTTGTGTCGTTCCATAACCCTTTACCTTCGCCAATTCCTATAACAGCACCGGCGCCTGCATAGAGAGAAAACTCGCTATTGCGAAATGCATCAAAATGCCACAAGTGGTCAGCTTGAATCCTTGGTGAACCAAAATAGGATAGCCCTATTGCTCCTTGTAAGGATGTCTGAGGGGTTAAACTATATGCAACACTTGCTCCAAGGGGTTCACCTAATGTGAGACCAAACCCAAGCTGCTTGCCGTTTGGTGTAAACTGAGCAAAAACTGTAATTGAAAATAAGAATACTGAAGTTAAGAATAAAAATGCTTTTTGCATTTGCCTTCCATATTTTATTGTAGTTAATGTTTAACTAAATATCGTTTTATTTTTTGCGTTGTAGTTTTTTCAAACTCTTCTTGTCGTGTTGTGAATTTTTTGATATGCTTAAATGCAGCAAGTTGTTTATTCACTTTCGCTATTTCATCCGATAAAACTAAGCGGATCATTTCATCGGTAATTTTTTCACCTTTTTTATTAGCATGTTCAATAAAAGCATCCGTATCAGCTACTATCTGAACCGCTATTATTTCATCGTGCTTTGCATCCTCTTCACCGTAAACAATCGCTTCCAAAATATAAGGACTCTTCAGCAAAAGGTCTTCAATTTCTTCAGGGAAAATATTTTTACCCGACTTTGAAATAATAACATTTTTCTTCCTTCCACGGATATACAAAAATCCATTTTCGTCAACACAGCCAAGGTCACCGGTGTAAAACCAACCATCTTTTACCACATCACTTGTGGCTTTATCGTTTTTGTAATAACCAAGCATTACATTGCCGCCTTTGGCTTTCACCTCTCCTACGCCATTTTCATCCGGAGAGTCAATAGCAATTTTTACACCCGGTAAAGGTAATCCCGCTGAGTCATCGCGAAAAGCTTCAATTCGGTTAACTGTAAGTATGGGTGATGTTTCTGTTAAACCATACCCTTGTCGAATAGTGAAGCCAAATTCTCTCAGTCCGGTTAAAACTCTTGCATCCGGGGCTGCACCTCCGACAATAAATAATCTTATCGCTCCACCAAACTTCTCATGCAATACTTTGAATAGTTTCTTTTTGAGTCCTGAAACTCCAAAGCGTTCTGCTACATTAGTTACCCTTACCAAAGCTGTTGTTAATAGCTGTTTAAGCTTATCATCCTTAAGGGCTTGGGCAATTCTTCTAAACATTTTATCGTACAATAAGGGCACGCCCAAAAACACTGTGGGTTTTGCCGTCATCATATCATCGGCAATAGTTTTAAGCGAGCGAGAAAAATAAACACATGAACCCGAAGCAATCGGGCATAAAAAACCACACGTTGATTCGTAAGTATGGTGCATCGGGAGTACTGAAAGAAATCTATCATCCGATTTAATTTCCAACACCGACGTCATTCCAACAATATTGGCTGCAATGTTTCCTTGCGAAAGCATCACCCCTTTAGCCCTACCAAGAGAGCCGGATGTGAATATTATTTCAGCCAAATCATCGGGATTTATTTTAGGTAATGTTACGGATTCAATTGATTCAACCGATGAAAGAAGTTGATTCATTATATGGATTTCGCCAAAGGCTTTGGTCTTATCCATACAAATTAAATGCTTGAGTTTTTTTAATGAGTGCTTATGCTCAATAAGTACATCCTCATAATTACCTGAGAATATAACCGCCTCTGCTTCTGCTTCAAATAATATGTTTACAATTTCTCCTGCTGTTAGAGCTTTATCCACAGGTACTGCCACATAATTAAAAGCAAAACATGTAAGAAACGATAGTCCCCATTGAGTTCTGTTTTCGCCGATTATTGCGATATGAGAGCGCTCTTTTAATCCTAAGCTTTGTAAGGCCGAACCAAATCGAAGAATTTCTGTATAAAGCTGCCGATATGTTAACGAGCTTATTGGATTCTCGGCTAAATCTCTGAGTGCATACCTATTTGGATACTCGATTGCTGAGTGTTTAATAATCTCTTGTACAGTGGTGAATTGCGGGGGAGAGTAAAGGTGCGGTTGAATTAACATGAACATCCTAATCTTGTTTAGCTGAATCCGTAATATAATTAAAATCAAATTCAGTAAAGTAGGGAAATATAGTTGATGCTTTTTGGGGTTTAAAAAAAGAAACCGGTTCAGAGAGGGCAAATCCGAACCGGCCGTAATCAGGGGTTTTGGGTTTAGTAAGTTTTACTAATCTTTTCAAATACTCTCTATAATACTCATTTTCCGTGCCAAAAGTTCTCAGATGGAAAACCCATTTTCATATGTACTGTAACTCATTTTATAACAGTAGGTTAACAACCTTATCTCTATTTCGTAGTTTACTACCATTTTAGAAAACCCTTTCATAATGAAAATAATCATTTCATTTTGGGAGCATTCATTTTGATAGGATGGAAAAATTGCAATAAAAAATACTCAATTATTTGAGTATTTTGTGGTTAACATTAACCAATTTTAGAGTTGAAGAATGAATACGATAGAGCTCATTACCAAAAAGCGGAACAAAGCGACCTTCACAAAAGAAGAAATTCAGTTTTTAGTATCCGGATACAACAAAGGAAAAATTCCTGATTATCAATTTTCTGCCCTGCTCATGGCCATTTTCCTTAATGGGATGACCCGTGAGGAAACGGCGTTTCTGACAGGAGCAATGATTGAGAGCGGAAAAATTGCAAATCTCTCTTCGCTAAAAGGAATTAAAATTGGTAAGCATTCCACCGGAGGAGTTGGCGATAAAACTTCGTTTGTACTCTCCGCTATTCTTGCTTCTGAGGGAGTCTTTGTTCCCCAAACAAGTGGAAGAGGTCTTGGACACACGGGCGGCACCCTTGATAAACTCGACTCTATACCAGGTTTTAAAGTCAATTTATCCGACTCAGAGTACAAAAAGGTGCTCCAAAAAACTAAGGCAGCATTTATTTCTCAAACCGCAACCATTGCCCCGGCAGATAAGCCAATTTATGCATTAAGAGATGCAACTGCTACTGTAGAATCTATTCCTTTAATTACCGCAAGCATAATGAGTAAAAAAATTGCTGAAGGCACCGACGGTTTGGTATTAGACATTAAAACCGGCACGGGGGCCTTTATGCAAACTATGAAGGAGTCCGAAGCACTTGCACTTTCGTTAATGAATACTGCCAAATCCTTCAATCGTAAGGTAATTGGATTTATAACAGAAATGAGCCAGCCCCTGGGTTATAGTATCGGGAATAGCAACGAAATTATTGAGTGTATTGAGTTAATGCAGGGTAAGGCAATACCTGATTTATGGCATATTGTAACTGCCTTAAGCTCAGCAATGCTTTTAATGGCAGGTAAAGTTGAGTCACTTGAAGAAGGAATTGAGAGAGCTTCGTTGGCACTTACTTCGGGTAAAGCAATGGATTCTTTTATTTCGATTGTTCAACATCAAGGCGGAAACGTGGATTATATTAAGAATACCAATCTTTTCCCAAAAGCCAAGTATTCTGAAGAAGTTTTCCTCGCTTCCAATGGCTATGTTGAAATGATCAACGGTCGCGAAATAGGACTTTCTTCAACACTATTGGGTGCGGGGAGATTAACCAAAGAGGATACCATTGACCACTCAGCAGGTATAGAATTTTATCCAAAAATTGGAACTAAGGTTTCAAAAAATGAGCCAATTGCTACAATAAAAACGAACAACAAAAAGGTTATCGAACAGGTAAAACAGCGTATCGCTGATGCAGTTACACTCTCAAAATCCCCTGTTAAGCCGGTAAAGTTAATTAAAAAAATTCTTTACTAATTCTGATTTGATTTATTAGAATGCTCTTGATTCCGAGTTTCATCGGTAATGTACTTATCAATTGAAGTTAATCCGGAATTGAGAGCATTTATATTCTCGTGAATTTTATTTATCAATCCTTCTTGCTCCGAGTTTAGGTTTCCAATTCTTGTATCTCTCAAAAGCTTTATGCTCAACTTAACCGCAGAAATGTTGTTTTTTAATCGGTGAATAAACTCACGTGTATAAGTAAATTCCTGTTCGCTTTCTGTTGACATTTATTTATCTCCGATGTTGTACTGCTGAAGTTTTCGATAGAGTGTTGTTATACCAATTCCTAAAATATCGGCTGCTTTGGTTTTGTTGTAGGAGGTTGATTGTAAAACATATTTTATATGCCGTTTTTCCACTTCCTCCAGCGGCAATAATTCGCTGGGTGTAGTGCTCTCAAAAATGGGGGATTTATGAAACTCTTTTGGCAACACCGAAGCTCTTATTTTATTTCCATCACTCAACAACACCGAGCGCTCTATCACATTGCGCAACTCACGGATATTGCCGGGAAAATCGTAATGCTTTAGCTTTTCAATAAAATCAACGTCAATATCATTTATGTTTTTTCCAAGTCGCTCAGAATACATTTTAATAAAATGATACGATAGTGTTACGATGTCGTCTTTTCTGTCTTTAAGTGGTGGCAAATCAATTTTCATTACACCAATTCTGTAAAAGAGATCAGCCCTAAAGGTACCCTTATCAATTTCAACCATTAAATCTCGGTTTGTTGCCGCAATTATTCTTACATCAACTTCTGTTGTTTTAGTATCGCCGGGTTTAATAAATGATTTTGATTCAAGTACTCTCAACATTTTTGCCTGAAGAGCAATATCCATTTCACCAATTTCATCGAGGAAGATAGTTCCTTCGTGAGCTTCTTCGAACAACCCTTTTTTATTTTTCTGTGCTCCTGTAAATGCCCCTGCTCTGTAACCAAACATCTCAGATTCCAGTAATTCTCTTGCGATGGCTGAGCAGTTAATGGCAACAAAAGGTTTTTGTCTTCGGGGTGAGGAGTAGTGTATTGCCTGAGCAAAAATTTCTTTACCGGTTCCAGTTTCTCCTAAAAGCAGAACCGGTGAATCGGAATCGGAAACTTTTTTAGCTACACTCACTGCTTCAACTAATGCCCTTGAGCTACCGATAACATTTTCGAAACTAAATTTACTGTTTACTTTTTGCTCTAATTGTTCGATGCGATAACGCATCTCAGATTTTTCGAGAGCCCTTTCAACAATTTTTTGAAGGTCGTTATCATCCGCACCCTTTGTTACATAATCAAATGCACCGTTTTTTATGGCTCTTACTCCATCTTGGATGGTGCCATAAGCGGTAAGAACAATAACTTCGATAAAAGGATTAAATACTTTTACCGTTGTAACTAACTCAACTCCATCCACATCGGGGAGTTTAACATCTAAAATAACTAATCGAACTTCTTCGTGTTGGAGAATTTCAAGGCCTTTGGTTGCAGTCTCGGCTTGAAATACCTTA
This sequence comes from uncultured Ignavibacteria bacterium, assembly GCA_937996765.1. Taxonomy (GTDB): domain Bacteria; phylum Bacteroidota; class Ignavibacteria; order Ignavibacteriales; family Ignavibacteriaceae; genus CALKUG01. The sequence goes on along the minus strand of CALKUG010000115.1, from coordinate 30,263 downwards.
TAACCATCCAATTCCAAAGTCTTAACAATTAATTCGCGGATTATTTCTTCGTCATCTATAACAAGTATATTAGCTATGCCCATGGTCTTTTGCCCTATTACCGGAGAATGTTAGTTTCCCAAAACAAATTTTGTACGTAAAATGCCTCGTACAATCATTTCAAAATCTGTATTTTAAAATTAACCATTATTATAATTCTGAAAAAATTTATTATTAATTCAACCCAAGCAAATGAAACTTAATCAAACCGAAGAATTAAAAAAAGAAGCCGGAATATTGGCAGCAAGCTTTGTAAAAAGTAATACCGTAATTGGTTTAGGTACAGGTTCAACAACTAAATATGCAATTGAAGAAATTGCGCGGTTATTAAAAGAAGAAAAACTCAAAAACATTGTGGGAGTTTCTACTTCTTTACAAACAGAAGCACTTGCCCAATCATTAAATATTCCGCTTACAGATTTTAGCAATATTACATCTATAGCACTTACTATTGATGGTGCTGATGAAGTTTCCCCTTTGCTGGATATGATTAAGGGCGGAGGTGGTGCATTGCTCCGTGAAAAAGTGGTTGCAAGGGTTTCGGAAGAGACTATTTACATTGTTGATGAAAACAAACTCTCTTTGCGCTTAGGGATGCAATGGAAAATTCCTGTTGAGGTAGTTCCTTTTGCTTACCCTTTAATTCAAAAGCAAATTTTATCCAATTTTGGTTTTGAATCCTATTTACGAACAAAACCCGATGGCTCTCCCGTGTTTACTGACCAAGGGAATTGTTTGTTAGATGTTAAATCGGGGGAAATTGATGACGTTGCCGGTTTAGAAAAACAATTAAACGAAATTACCGGTGTTGTTGAGAACGGATTATTTATTAAACTTGCCCAAAAACTAATAGTTGGTACATCAACCGGAGTTGTTACCTGTTTACCGAGAAACAAACTGATTAAATCGGAAGATTCAGCAGCAAAGCCTATCGAATCTTTTTCTTTGATTCAATAAAGGAATTAATTTTCCCTGCCATCAAATCCAATGGAACCACCATTGAGGCAATTCGACGCTTAATAACAGATTCAGGCATCGATTCAATAATCGCTGTGCTGGGGTCCTGTGCAATAACCTTACCTCCGGCTGCAGCAATAAAGCCAGAACCAATAGTACCATCGTATCCCATACCTGTTAGTACAACCGATAGGGAGTTTTGTCCAAATGTATTTGCTATAGAACGGAATAGGGGGTCGGCAGAGGGTTTAACAAAATTCTCCGGAGGGGTATCTATCAAACGAATGCACATTGCCTCTTTATCCACAATCATGTGCGTATCACCGGGCGAAAGGTAAGCAACTCCGGGCTCTATAGCCATACGCTCTGCCCCAAGAACCACCTTTAGTGCACTAACAGCCTGCAATCGTTTTGGGAATTGTTCCAACATCCAAGCAGGGCCGTGTAAAACTATAAAATATGCTGCATGTGGCGTTGCATCTAATCCTTCGAAAAGCGTCATTAGCGTTTGCGGTCCGCCGGTGCTTGCAGCAATCCCAACACCCATAAAATCATCAAAACCCTTGCGTTTTGCCCCAACAGAAGCATACGTTTTTGAACCAATCTTTCGTTTATTTAAACAAAGATCTAACCTAAGCACCACATCGGAGGGAGTTATAGGTTTAGGAATATAGTCATCAGCTCCAAGTTCTAAAGCCCGGGCTCTACCTTCTCTACTATCAATTGCAGTAATAATTATAACAACCGGTGGGTTTGAAGTTCGCTTTCTTATCATCTGCAACAACTCCATACCGTTCATTTCGGGCATCATCCAATCGGTTAGTATCGCATCATACTCATTGCCTCTATTAATTAAATCGAGGGCTATTTTACCGTTTTCTGCCGTAAAAACATCATAATTTGCCTTTACAAGCACTCTGCGTAATAAATGGGCGCTGTTAAGGTCGTCTTCGACAATGAGAATTTTGATTTTATCTGTTAACAATTGAATTCGTATTTGTATAAAAATTAAGGTATAAAAGGATATTTCAACCCTTAAGATACAAATGATTAGTGATTTTTTGCATCCTATTTTTAAGATAAAGAATAATTTTGAACATTAGTATAACTCGCCTTGTTTTATCATTAAGTTAGTATTGAGATTTTTACACACTCCGGTTATAGAATATCAAAACCAAGGAAAGAAGTTGTATGTACAAAGTTGTTCTTATAAAAGGCGATGGAATTGGTCCTGAAATTGCAGATGCAGTTGTTGAAATTTTCGCAGCGGCAAAAGTACCATTTGAATGGATTGAAAAAAAAGCAGGGCTTTCCTCCACAGATATCGACCCTTCGGGGTTACCCCAAGAAACTATGGATGCTATTCTCGAACACGGTTTAGCACTCAAGGGGCCTACCACTACACCTGTAGGCACAGGGCATAAGTCAGTAAACGTAACTCTTCGTAAGTCGTTTGAATTATACGCAAATGTGCGTCCCGCTAAAACACTGCCTGGGGTTAACTCGCGTTACAACAATGTTGATTTAATAATTGTTCGAGAAAACATTGAGGATACTTATGGCGGCATTGAGCATATTCAAACAAATGATGTTGCGCAGTGCTTAAAACTCATTACCCGCCCCGGTTCACTAAGAATTGCAAAATATGCTTTTGAGATGGCTCGTGCTTTAGGCAGAAAACGGGTAACCGCGGTGCACAAGGCAAATATTCATAAAATGACCGATGGTCTGTTTTTAGATTGCTTCCGCACAATTGCCAAAGAATACCCCGACATTCAAAGCGATGATATCATTGTAGATAATGCATGTATGCAATTGGTAAGCAGACCCGAGCAGTTTGATGTATTGGTTCTCCCTAATTTGTTTGGCGACATTGTGAGCGACCTCTGCGCAGGAATTGTTGGCGGACTTGGTGTTGCTCCCGGCGGCAATATTGGTGAGCGTTGCTCAGTTTTTGAAGCAGTACATGGTTCAGCTCCCGATATAGCAGGTAAAGGAATTGCCAACCCAACCGCAATGCTACTTTCCGGTATTCAACTTTTACAATATGTTGGACTAAACGATACGGCAACCCGAATAGAACAAGCATTAAAAACAACACTTGAGTCAGGAGTTAAAACCGGCGACCTTGGTGGAAAAGCAACAACAAAAGAATTTACCGAGGCTATCATTTCTCACTTGGGTGAAGCTCCCGCTATTGACGAAACGCCCAAACCATTACAACTCTCGGTGAGCGGTGTAATGGCCTCTACGGTTAAAGAGCAAAAATGGATTGGTGTAGATGTTTTTGTTGAATATGCTGACGGCATACCCCCTGTGCCTGAAAAAGTTGGTACACTCTCATTAAAAATGATAAGCAATCGCGGAACAAAGGTATATCCCGGAAATCTTCCCCTTATTTGGTTGGTTAATCACCATAGATGTCGTTATGTGGCACCTGAAGGTTCCGAAGTAAACAATAGCGATGTTCTTGCACTACTAACTGCAATGATGGAAAAAAACATTCAATGGATGCATATTGAGAAATTGCAAACATTTGATGGAGAGAATGGCTTCTCCAAAGCGCAGGGAGAATAATCTTTTCAGCCGAGTCGGTGTTTAAAGACGAATTTTCATCATAGAAAAATCGTCATCTAAAATATCTCTGTTATTCATCTTGAGTATATGCTCGTAGAGGGCTTCAATTTCATTTGAGCCCTCTTTTCGTTTTTCAATTAAATACTCTTTCATGCCTTGTAAAGTCCAAATGGATTTTTCATCTATGGCAATCTCGTATGAGCCATCCGAAAAAACGTACAAATCTGATTTTTCCGGTAGTACAATGCTGCCCGATTTGTATGGCACATCAGGTAAATGTCCAATAATCAAATTTACCTGTATTATCTCATCACCATTTGAAGTGTCGTTATATAACAATGCAGGGGGATGCCCTGCGCTTGCATAAAACAAAGTCCGATCACTTAATCTAAACACTCCGTACCAAATAGTGAAATACAAATTATTTTGTTGCTCCATTTGAAAAGCTGAGTTGAGGCCAATCATTACTTGGTCTGGTTTTCTGAAATCTGTTTGCGCAAGTGATTGTGAACGAAGCACGTTCAACGCAGAAACCGAGAGCAAAGCAGGACCCACACCATGGTCGCACACATCAAGCAAGTACATGGCAAAATGGTCGTCGTCAATAAAATGGTAACCAAATGAGTCTCCACCTAAATCTGCTGAAGGAACATACTTCCAATCAGTTACAATTGGTCCTTCGGTTATTTTGGCGGGCAGCAGAGAAACAACATATTCCGCAGCACTTTTAAGTTGACTTGCCAGTTCTTGACGGCTTGCCAACAAAGCATTATACATTTTATCGCGCTGCAATTGGTTAATATAACCTTTGGAGTGATATTTAATTCTTGCAAGAAGTTCAAGCTTATCTGGTAGCTTTACAATATAATCGTTGGCTCCAACTGAGAAGGCCTCGGCTTTGGTTTCGGCTTCTTCTTTGGAGGAAAGAACTACAATAGGCACATCTTTCAGTTTTGCATTTGCTCTCATGTACTTCACTAAAGTTAAACCCTCTACATCGGGCATTACCAAATCTTGAAGAATAACCGTTGGTTTAACTGATAAAGCAGTAGCCAATGCGGCAGAAGGGTCTTGACAAAAATGAAACTCAATTCCCCCTTCCGATTTAATCATTGCTTCTACAGCTTTACCCACAATCAGTTGATCATCAATTAGCAAAACACGTATTGCCTCATCATTTATTTCAATCGGAGGATTCAACGTTTCGTTAATACTCATTATAAAGTTCCTTTACCTGTAACATAGAAATGTATGGCGTCTGCAATTTCTGAAAGTGCCAATACTCTACTGGCGGCTTTGAGTTCTATGGCTGCCTTTGGCATTCCATAAACTACACAAGTGGCTTCATTTTGAGCAATGGTAAGCCAACCACTATCCTTAAGTGCTTTTAATCCTAATGCCCCATCACGTCCCATTCCTGTAAGAAGCACGGCTATATTCCTTCCGGAACGAAATCGTGCAGCACTTAAAAAAAATGAATCTACTGAAGGTCTATAGGGATTGTCGCGCGGCTCTGGGGTATAAGCAAATGTACGATTCTCCAAAAGAACCAAATGGTCGTTTTTTGATGCAATATAAATATTACCTCTTTCGGGGGAATCACCTTGTCTCGCTATCTTTATTGGCAATTGAGTATAGGTGGAAAGCCAATTAATTAAATCCGACGAAAACTTTTCATCCAAATGCTGAATAATTACCACAGAAGCCGGTAACCCTTCAGGCAGTTTTGAAACAATTGCAGCAAGGGCTTTAGGTCCTCCGGTGGATGCACCGATTGCAACCAAAGCAGATTCACCTGTAACACTCAATTTAGGTTTATTTCCACTTACTGCCTCTTTAACAAGGCGTGTTAGCGATTCAATTTTGTGCAATACGTCCGGAAAGTCGCTATTGCTTTTTGGTAATTCCACTACATCCAAAACCCCAGCCCCCATTGCTTCGAATACAAGGGCAGAGCTATAATTGGCGGTTCCTGCGGTAACAATTATTACGGTGTTTGGAAACTGTTTTTGGATATTTGGGATGCACCGCCGTACCGCATCAGCAACCAAACCAATATCTATTAAGATTATATTGGCACTCGATATGCTCATTTTTTCATTCGCTTCATCGCAAGTATGTGCATTCCAAATACTTTCGGTGTTATCGAGCTGAGAGAGCAATTTTTTTATTGACTCAATCTCATTTCTTTGATGATTAACTATGCCATATTTCATTCTTCAACCTCACCAATTAAATCACGGACAGCATTTATCAGTCCTTCATCATGGAAACTACCTTTTGTGAGATAGTAATTTGCTCCGGCGTTTAAGCCCGCAATTCTATCTTCTTCTCTGTCTTTATACGAAACAATCATTACCGGAAGATTTTTTAGAACCGAATCTACTCTTACTTTTTTAACCAGTTCAATACCGTTCATTCTTGGCATATCAACATCTGTAATTAACAAGTCGAACGAACCCTCGAGAAGTTTATTCAATCCGTCTATACCATCTACAGCGGTTTCCACTTTGTATCCCTTTGATTCCAATAGCTTTCTTTCAACTTCCCGTACCGTTATAGAATCGTCAACTACTAAAATAGTGAGCACTTCTCGCTGATGCCTACTCTCTAACGCAATTATGGGTGAAGGGCGAGAAGAGTTTAACATTTCATCAATAGATCGAACAAGGTCATCTATTTCAAGTATAAGAACCGCTCTTCCATCTTCGAGAATCGAACCGGAACTGATGTCTCTAATTTTACCGAGCCGCTGATCCAATTGCTGCACAACCAAATCACGCTCACCCATAAACTTATCTACCACTACTCCGTACTTACTGAATTTGTCACTTATAAATACGATTGAATACTCTTTACTCTCCGATTTATTACTTAATCCAAGAATTTGGCTTAGTAACATTAGTCCAATTCTCTCTTCACCGTTTACATAATATTGCCTGTTTTCGGTTGAAGAGATTTGGTAGGATTGAATTTTTTGAATTGTATCTATCCGTGCGAGCGGGAACGCATACAGTTCTCCACTGATTTCTACAAGCAAGGAGCGAATTAGAGAAAGTGTTATAGGCAGCTGTAGCTGAAACTCAGTGCCAACCCCGAGTTGAGTAGCAACTCGTACGTTGCCTCCAATTTTATGTACCATCGACTGCACAATATCCAAACCTACACCTCGCCCCGAAATAATATTTGCGCTACTTACAGTGCTAAAGCCGGGGAGGAATAAAAAGTCGGTTAACTCATTGTTAGTCATTTTGCTCACAAGTTCGGCGGTAGTGTAACCTCGTTCTACTACCTTTTTTTTGATTGCTTCAATATCAATGCCTCCGCCGTCATCACTTACAGCAATATGTAACATACCGCCACTATGGTAAGCAACCATTTTAACAACACCCTCAGCGCTTTTGGCCCCTGCTGTGCGAGTATTACCATCCTCGATACCATGATAGACTGCATTGGTAACCAGGTGACTCAGTGGAGCTTCTATTCTATCCAGAATATCTCTATCAACGAGCGTGCTTTCGCCAACAATTTCCAACCTCACGTTTTTATTGAGTTGCTTTGAGAGATCGCGCACCATTCGGGGGAACCCTTGTGTGCCATCGGAGAATGGTCTCATTCTACTTTTTATAGCTTCAGAATAAAGTTTCCCGGAGGCGTGCACCAGCTTGCGTGAAAAGTAATCATACGAATCAACCAATTCATCGGATTGTTCTGATATGCCTTCTGCAATTTGCAAGAACTCATCTACAAGCAGTTTTAATGATGTATCGCTTGAGTGCAATGTTAGTGCTTGAATGCGGTTAATTTTATTAAGAAGAGTTTGTAATTCCTTTTTTGTTGCAAGAATTGCGCGCAAATATTTATTGCTGTTTTTTGATCGTATATGTACTTCGCCAGCTAATCCAAGTATTCTGTCAAGATTATCGGAAGCAATACGAACATAACTTTGCGAAGATGATTCTTTGTCCTCATTCGGTTTTGATACAGCTTCAGTGGTTGCTTGAATTGGTGCGGAAGCTACTTCACTCTGAATTGTAACAACACTCTCAGTTTGCTCTACAACTTCCAATTCAGATATTGATTCGGCGGGGGTTGTTTCAACTAAACTCATTTCCAAAATACCGCTCAACTCTGCAATGTTTGGTTCCATTTTTTCGAGCGCAGATTCAATGGCGGCAACATCAATTTCGGAGAGTCGAATAAAAATATCTGTACCACGTAGTAGATATTCGATATGGTTCTCTTTTAAAATTAACTCTTGCTTAAGTGCTTTGCTCAGCACCTCTTCCATTGCGTGAGAAAGAGTTACTGCCGCGGGTAAGCCAACAATTCTTGCCGCTCCCTTAATTGAGTGCGCAGCTCGCATTAACGGCTCAATGGTTGTTTTGGATTGTTCTTTTTCAGCAATAACCAATCCCTTTTCTAACACCCTTGAATTTGTTTCCAACTCTGCTTTAAATAACTCAACCATAGATAGGTCTAATGAACTCATCTCAAAATTCCTTCGACTATGGTTTTTAACTTGGTCATATCTATAACACCAACATTTGAGTTATTGTATGTAAATATCTGCTTGGTAAATGTATGTGGTGATTTAGCTACTGTAACCGGTGGCGAACTTAAAAGTGCTGTTTTAATCTTTTCTATACCTCCCACTTCGTCCACTTCGGCAACTATTCTGTCTTTACCCATGCTTATTACCACAAGTCGGCTATACCCATAGGAGTCTTCAAAAGATTTTTCTGAAGATTTTGAGACAGCGAGAATATTGTGAAGATTTACACAAAGAACCAATGAACCTTCAACGTTAGTGATTCCTCGAAAATTAGCATTTGTTCTATGAGGAACCGAATGAATAGGGCGCAAATCTTTTACTGATACAAGGTGCACTGTAGGGATGGCGTACCATTCGTCTTCAAGTCGGAAGACAATAAAAGATTCTGACTCCGAAGAATCTACAATCTCTTCAGCCGAATAGATGTCTGTCCATTCTTGCAGTAATTCCTCAGATACATCCCTATCAAAAAAGCTTGAGCCTGCATTCAGGTAAACTCGGCAATTTTTACAGTGTGTCTCAGTTTCCAAAAGTTCACAACTGCCATCTCCATACACGCCAATTGTTTTCCAACAATTATGTAATTGCTCTGCCATAACGTTTATTCACCTCGTCTGCTGTTAATTCGACCGGCTCTTTCTCTGTAAATTTTTGCCTGTCTGGTGTTATTCAATTGCTCGTAGAGCAATGCAATGTGCATGAGAATATCGTAATCCTCCGGGTCAAGATAAATGGCTTTCAAATACATCTGAAGTGCATGGTCTTTTTGCAACTTGTTTTCCCACGCAAGTCCTGTCAAAAAATACAGCTCTTTAGTCGAAATGCCTTTATCTATAAGTTTCATCGAATCTATTAATGCTAAATCGTATTCGCCTCTTTCTATATGATGCTTAATACGTATCAAATAAGTAGCAACCAAGTTCTTATCAGCTTCCGCTTTGGTATTTGATGGCTCGGGAACTACCGGAGTCTCAAGCTTAGGCTTTGCTTGTGGTAAATCGGTTTTAACCTTTGGGAGATTTGGCGAATAAGCAAAACTCATTTTTGCGCCGGGATTTTTTTTAATGATTTTTGATAAATTGCCCGTTGATTTTCTGAGATAAAACGCTCCGGGGGGATCGGCTATTTCATAACCCCTGCCCGAGAAGTATAGTACTTCGGAGTGACCCGAAAACAGATATCCTCCGGATGTTAATAATTCCGTAAATCGTTTCTCGACTTCAACTCGAGCAGTATCACTAAGATAGATAAGCAAATTTCTAAAAAAGATTATATCGTACTTTTTACCTTGCCGAAAGTTTTTACCAACAATATTTTCCTGATAAAAATTAACCATCTCTTTTACTTCTTCGGATAGAAGATATTTATTCTCCGTTTGCAAGAAATACGTCTTTAAGTAATGCTCAACATTAGTACGAATCGAATTACTACCATATTCACCTGCACGCGCCATGGCGAGTGATTTTGAATTTATATCAACTGCATCGATTGAAAATGCTTCGGGTGAAACTCCCCTGTACAGCAATGCCATTGCAATTGAATAAGGCTCTTCGCCTGTAGAACAAGGAATTGATAAAATATTGATTTTAGCCTTTGTTTTCAACAGTTCTAACGAAATCTTAACCATGGTGTCGAAAGGAAGTCCATCTCTAAAAAACCATGTTTCAGGTATTGTTAGCTCTTCAACCAAATCCAGTACTTCATCAGGGCGACTTTCGAGATGGAGAAGATATTCCCTAAAATGAATAAAGTTTGCTTTTCTCATCGATGAAGCAATGGTATTAATTACCATTTTCTTCCCGATTGACTCAAAATCAACACCCATCAGGCGGGAGAGAAAATCCATAATTTTTTCTAAATCAGGGTCAGTATTCATTATTCTGTTACAGTAAACAAACTGCTTTTTAGTTCGGGAGTGAGTATTTCTTTCAATTCAATATAACCTATGGTTCTATTTCCTCGTATTAAGATTTTACCGAGATATCTATTTGCAGCATCATAATAACCCTCTGCCTTCAACTCATGCTGTTCAAAAGAGAGTGTTTCTACAACTGATTGTGAGAGTACTCCAACAAGATTGCCTTCGAGATCGTACTTATATAAGAGGATTCGACTGCTGAGCTTTATTTTTGTGGCTTTATTGTATAACAAGCCCGATAAATCTATTACAGGAATCGATTTCCCCTGATATAGAAAACTCCCGGCAACAGAAATTGGAGCATTAAGAATGGGTTTGAGTTTTACAGGAGGAATAACTTTGTGCACAAGTTGAAGACTAATTGCAAATTCCAGATTTTCAACTCCACATATCAATGCCTGCATAATCGTAACCTTACTTGCCTGAAAAAATACTTAATACTTCACGAAGGGATGTTACGGCTGCGTTAAGCTTCTGTGTAACTGTTCTGAAATCAAATATAGAATCTTGTGTTCCTCGAGCTGCTTCATTTAACTGTTGCATCGCTGTAGAAATCTGCCCGGCACCAAGAACCTGTGCATTCATCGATTGGTCAACAGTTTGAATTCCGGGAACAAGTCCGTTTGTATATTCAATGATCTTATTAAGATCGCGCGCAAAACTTTGAATGGTGTTAGTACTATCTTTGGCAGATTCGGAATAATTACGGACATAGCTCATACCATCGTTAATGGTCTCTTCAATTTCACTAATCATAGTTTGTATCTCAAGTGCAGATACGGCTGTTTGATTCGCAAGCTTACGTATTTCGGAAGCAACTACGGTAAAACCAGCACTATGGGCTCCTGCCTTTTCGGCTTCGATAGCGGCATTAAGAGAAAGTAAATTAGTTTGAGCAGCCAACTTAGATATGGTGCTTAATACCCCGGTGATATTAGCAGTTTTTTGATAAAGAATTTCAAGTTTATCGGTAAGGGCTATACTTGCCTCGCTCATCATAAACATCATTGCGTTTACATGTTCAAAATTGGTAAGTCCTTCTTGTGCTAATCCACTGGCTTCCTCTGCCATAATGGTTACAGCTCCAACTGTTTCGGCAAGTTGTTCCGAAGTTTTTGAAATCTCCAGACTCGTTGCAGAAACCTCACTTGTAGAAGAGGCCTGTTCGGTTACCGTTATTTCAAGCGAACGAATGGATGAAGTAATTTGGTTGGTTGAACTGGTAACCTCAACACCTGCTTGTTGAATTCGGTTAAGAACATCTTCCAGCTTTAGTGTCATGGCACTTATGGCCAAATTCAATTTTATCGATTCATCCTTTACACGGTGGGTAGTTTCCGGGTTTACAATTTGTAGATAATCAAATACTCCCGTTTTTGTTTCCAACATCTCTTTAGCCATATCTACACGACCTTGTGCTATCTCTTGTGCAAGTAATGTTACTTTAGCTAATGGTTTTGATATAAAGGTAGCTAACGATATCATAACCGCATAGGCTAACAAAATTGCCAGAATCGAAACGGTCAGTGCAAACAGTCTGTCGTATTTATATCCATCCACACGTTCAGTGACATAATAATGCAGGGTTTTAAGTGTTTGCAGATAGTACGAGTTAATCCTCTGAAGCGTGGTAAGAGTTAAACCACTTAACTTATCTCCATCAATATCCTTCTCCGTTGTTTCAGTGAGTTTCCCAAGCTCTGAGTTCATTTCTCTTAAACTTTCAATAAAGTTATTATGCTTCATTTGAAGGTCAACTAATTCTCTACTGCCGGTTCCAAACATCGATATAGATTCTTTTACTACAATCGAAAAATTCCTGTCGAGTTTTTCTATACCCTCATTTGCTAAAGTGGAACGTAACCCCACAAACTGAATTTTGGATTGCTCATTTATCCTAAAATTTGAAAGCGTATCACCCATTACTTTGCCTTGATGCAAAACTTGCACAAGCTTTGGTAGTGTTACAACCGAGGCATCCATCAAATAAAATGTGTGAAGCTCGGGGTCTAAAATTAAATTTGACCTATCACCAACGTATGCAATATACCCCTGCATGATAGTCAACAAATGTTGATGGCTTTCGATTATCTCTTCGTGTGTTTTAGCATTGCTGAGGCGAAGTTTTTCCCAGGCTGCCTTAATTGCTCCCGCTTCAAACTCAGCAAAACCTAAGGACTTCAATGCATCGGGTGTGAGGCTCAACTCGTTCTCATACTTCTCCGAAACCATGCTGAGTTGGTGCAATGACCTATCTATCAATTTCTGAATATTTGGTATTTCAGAAGATACAGCAGGATTTCTTTTGGATTCAAGTTGAAGATGCAAATGCTGGTAGGTAAATTCATACACAGGCAACGCCTTTTCAATTACCTCAACTCCATATATTTCTTTTTGTGAAAACTCTATGGTGGTATTCTGTCCTGAGACTACATAGTACAGTAATATTGCGGTTGGTATTGCAAATACCGAAGCCCCTACTATCAGTTTCAGCCGAATAGTAGTAAGGTGAAATAAAACGACTAATGATTTTAACAATTTCTCCATAACTAATCACCTGACCTAAATTGAGTAACCGTTGCCTGTAAACCAAGAGTAGATTCATCTAAGTGTTTTGTAATATCTTTAAACTCCTCTAACGATTCCTTTGTTTGTTCTGCTGCTACGGTTAGTTGTTGCATCGCTTCGCTAATCTGGAAAGCACTTTCGGTTTGTGTTGACATACCTTCGCGAATCGATTCGAAGTGAGGACGTAGCTCCTCGGCGTGTTCTGTAATTTCAGAAATCCTTTCACCGAGTGTTCCTATTATTGATGAGTTTCGTTTTACTTCTTCGTTAAACTTGTCCATTTCCATAACACCCGAGGCAACAGAGGACTGCATTTCTGATATCATACGCTCTATGTCACCGGTTGCAACAGAAGTTTGATCGGCAAGGCGACTTATTTCACGCGCAACAACACTAAAGCCTTTACCAAATTCACCTGCTTTTTCTGCTTCAATTGCTGCATTAAGCGAGAGTAGATTTGTCTGATCGCTTATTTTATCAATCGTAACAACAATATCCGAGATTTTATTTGCACGCTCATTAATAGTTGAGAGTTTTGCAGTTATTGATTCCGCTGCACCTTTTAGCGAGTGGACTGCTTCAGCCATTAAACTGATATCTTCGTGTGCAGAGCTTGCTTTATCGGCCGTTTGCCTTACAACGCTTTTTAACGCATTTTCTATTGTACTTAATAGATTGTCAGAGGTTTGCGCTATTATCTTAGTTGTGGAAGTAACTTCACGAATTGAGGCGGCCTGTTCCGAAACAGTTGCCTCTAATGTTCTCGCCGACCCATTAATACCTGTCGTTGATTTAGTAATATCGCCTCTTTGTTGTTCTACTAACAAAAGCAACTGCTCCAAGCGATGTATCATGTTCTCCAAACGAATAAGCAAATCGCTAATTTCGTCTTCTGAATCCACAACCCTTCGCAATCGCGAAGTACCACCAATTTGCTGTTGGCGTATCACACGAGCCGCAAGCTCAAACTTCCCTTGAGCAATAAGCTCAGTCATACGAATTATAGCTTGAATAGGAGTAGAAATTTTCCTGCTCGCCCAGCTTGATATTCCCGCTGCCAAAATCAGTATCACAAACGAAGCTATAAGCAGTAATGTTATGAGCGAAGAAAATTCATCTTTTATTGCTGTAAGAGGAGCAAAGTGCTCTTTTTCGGTTACATTAGTAACAATAAGCCAATCCCAATCTTTGTAATACAAGCACGCCGCTATTTTTTTACTCTCAGTGTCGTTTTCGATATTACGCCATGTATAATGGTATAGAAAAACTTCTTCTTGGGGTTGCCCTTTCACCAAATCCAACATTTCGCGAACGGGTCGCTTGCCTTCAGTATTAATCAAATCAATAATCTTCTCACCATTTCTCGCACCATCTTCTGAAAGAACGTAGCTTCCCCTATGGCTTCCATCTCCTGCAACAATTGCAACATAACCGGATGAACCAATCTTGCTGGAAAGAATTTTATCATCTATTAAAGTCTGCGAAACTAAGTCTTCCGCCACACCAATCATTCCAATTATGGTTCCGCTCTCGGAAACAATCGGGCGAAATCCCGTAAAATAAAAGCCTTTTTCTGTATAGAGAATTCCTCTTTTTTCTTTGCCTTTTATTATTTCTTGAATTACCGGGTCAGATACGCCATCGAAGAAAGAACTAATAATAGTTCCGGTATATCTGTTAAGATTATCGGCAGATATTGATGATGCAACAGCAATCATATCTCCGCTTTCGTTTAATCTCTGATAAATTACCAAATCGGCACCAGAAGATTTTTTAAACGCATCAACAAATTCTGTGGGTACTGAAAGTTTTTGATTACTCCCCAACCATACATTGCCTATCATAAATTTTGGGATTTCAACTACTTTTTTCTCGGTGGTACCTGATATATTAGCTGTCCATGAATAATATTCGTTACCAAGTGAAAAGCGCCCCTTTGAAGCAAGATAGGTATCTAACAACTTCATATTACGTGCAAGTCTATCCTGCATAAAATCATCGGTTATTTTTAACATCGAATAGACGTCTTGAGTAGCTTGCCTTATATTATCGGTGGCAAGTTCATTAATCTGCTTGTACGAATTCTCCGCTGATCCGCTTCTAAAATTAATTAGCAAAAGCATTATCACAAGAACAGGAACACTTACCGAAGCCACAGCAAGAACAAGTATTTTGTTTTTAATGGTAAGCCGCATTCTGTGGTCAGATTTCATAATACACTGTCTTTCTCTTTATACGCTTGGGCAACTTTAACCAAGGCATCTGATTGTAAACGATAAACCGTCCATTCATTCATTGCAACAGCACCCATTTGTTTGTAAAAGTTTATGGCGGGGGTGTTCCAATCCAGCACCGACCATTCAAATCTCCCGCAATTTTCCGTTACTGCCATATTTGCTAAATAAGTAAACATCTTGGTGCCATAACCCATGCCCCGTTTTTCGGGTATAACATACAAATCTTCTAAATAGAGTCCTTTTTTGCCCACAAAAGTAGAGTAGTTAAAGAAATAGAGTGCAAACCCAATAGGGGTATCGTTTTCGTATGCAATAATGGCTTTAGCGTTAGCATTAGTTGAAAAAAGCCCATCAAAAATTAGTTCTTCGGTTATTTGAACTTCGTGGGAAAGTTTTTCATACTCAGCAATACCTTTAATAAAGCCGAGGATAATGCTGCTATGCTCAGGGGTAGCTTGTTTAAGGGAAAAGGAAGTCATCGTAATCCTATAATAAAGCAATGGAATTCTCCAAAGTGAAATATAAGAATTCCTTTTGCTTGATAAAAGAAAAGCGCCTAAAGTGTTAAACAAAAGGCGCCTTAATTTTATAAGTTTCGGATTATTTAAGTCGCTTAATATTTGGGCTCTGCAAACGTGAAGCCGGTTTCATACTTTGATGTTCATGTATGATGAAATGATCAATAATTTCCTGAAGAGTACTTGCCAAAGAAGAGAGGTCACTGATTGATCGAGCAATTTCGTTTACAGCAGATACAGATTCCTCGGCAACATTAGAAATTCCAATTATTGCTTTACTTACATCTTCACTCGCTTTAAACTGTTGTTCATTTGCATCAGCAACCATTGTAATCATACTACTTACTGTTGAAGTCTGATCCATAATAGTCTGTAACGAGGCATCTGCCTGGAGCACCAAGCCTTTTCCGCGTTCAACTTCTACTTTACCATTTGCAATAGCAGTAACTGCTTCGGCTGTATCTTGTTGAATTCTCTTAATCATTTGCGCAATTTCTTTTGTGGCTTTTGTGGTTCTTTCAGCAAGCTTTCTCACTTCATCGGCCACAACTGCAAAACCTCGTCCTTGTTCACCCGCCCTCGCTGCTTCTATAGCTGCATTAAGAGCCAACAGATTTGTCTGATCGGCAATGTCGTTAATAACCTGAATAATCTCGCCAATTTCCGAACTGCTTTTACCTAATTCCTCGATAGTATTTGCCGAAGAAAGAACTACTTCCGAAATTCTACCAATACCATCAACCGTTTCTTTTACGATGCGTCTCGAATCGCCGGCACTACTAAGAGCTTGTTCAGAAAGTTTGGCTGCTTTGGTTGCATTACTCGCATTTTCGCTAATCGTACTGGTCATTTCCTCAATGGCCGATGCAATTTCATTTGATTGCTGCATTAAGCTTTGAGCACCTATTGAAACTTCTTCAGTAGATGCGCTAATTTGCTTAGTAGAGTCGGATGAAGTTGTTATGGTATCGTACAAATCACTTATCATTCCGTGGAGGGCTTGTACAGCTTGCGAAAAGGCGATAAAGATATCTCCAATTTCATCCTTTTTCTCGGGCTCCAACTGAATTGTTAAATCACCTTTTGCAAACTTTTGCATTTGCTCCAACAAACGTTTCGAATTGCGTTCCAGATAAAGATTGTGATCTTTTATTTCTATTTGTGCTTGTTGATATTCTAACGAGGCCTTCTCTGCGGCGCGTGTTTTTTCGTTTATTTCGTTAATCGAAGTTTTAATATAGGCTACCATTGAGTTGAATGCCTTGGCCAATCTCCCGGCTTCATCATCAGATTTAATATCAATCACAATGTCAAAATCACCTTGTGATACTTTATCTGCTGCTGCCGAAACCAAAGAAATATTTTTTGAGATTCTTGAGGCAAGTAGGTAGGCTATAAGATATGCAAAGAAAATAAAAATGGCGAGATTTATGTACAAATCTTGCTTAAAATCGGCAACTTGCACATCCAGGTCATCTATATAAATGCCCGTTCCTATTATCCAATTCCACCCTGCTAACTTTTTCACATAGGAAAGTTTGGGTTTAGGCAGAGGGTCACCGGGCTTG
Organism: uncultured Ignavibacteria bacterium; assembly: GCA_937996765.1. Lineage (GTDB taxonomy): Bacteria > Bacteroidota > Ignavibacteria > Ignavibacteriales > Ignavibacteriaceae > CALKUG01. The sequence continues at coordinate 13,326 of CALKUG010000115.1, read as the reverse complement.
AGTTGCCGATAAAAAACGTAACCACCTGTGGAGTTATCTGTAGCTTTTACAAATTCCTTATAAATTGCTAAGCCATCGGCATCCTTTATTTCTGAGGCATCTTTCCCTGCCATTTGAGGACGAATAGGGTTGGTAACAATCTTAATATCAGTATCACAAATAAAATAATACTCTTTCCCTTGGTAGCGGGTTGCATTAACTAAATCAATGATTCGGGTTTTTGCATCCTCTTCAGTTATAGCCCCGGATTGAGATTGCTTATAAATACCTTCGATTCCCGTTTGCATGGTTTCGACAAGATTTTTTAACTTTTCTTTTTTGTCGCTCAACATTTGTCGCTCAATTTCCGGTGCAAACACAAAAATAACCAACGCCAAAACGCCGGCTAATACAACGCTGACCATAAGAAACAATTTTGCATTTATCGGAAGAGATTTCCAGCTAAGGTATTTCATACTAACTCCAAAACAAAAAGTCAAAATACTTAAAAGAAACTATGTGGTGGGCAAATGTAGGTGATTTGTTTAACTCTTCAAAGTGGAAACTTAATGTATTTCGCCCTTAAATTTTGAAGGTTTTAACCACTTTGCTTGGTGGGCATAATTCACAAAATAGATAATGAGATCTGCTTGGTGGGCGTATTCAACAAAAAAACCTTTTACATCGGCCTGGTGGGCATATTCAACATAATACCAACGTTCATCGTAATCTCGTGCTTGATGAGAATACTCAACCAAAAACACGGCTAATTCGGCCTGATGTTGATACTCAGCTACAAACACTTTTATATCCGCTTGGTGGGCATACTTAACAACTTTAATATCCCCCGCAAAAAGCAGAATTCCGTTAAGTACACAAAGGAGAATTACCCACCGGATCATTGTATGCGCTTGATTACCAATAGTGTGATGTCATCCACTTGAGGGAAAAGACCCGTAAACGACTTAATATCTTTTAACAACAATTCAATAAAACGCTCTGAAGAGCGATCGGCGTGTTTTTTAAGGAATGTGGTTAATCTGTGTGTTCCATATTCCTCACCACTCTCGTTGCGTGCTTCGGTTACACCATCGGTATAAAGTAAAACAACATCATCAGGTTCTACTATGGTAGTAGCTTCTTCTAAATACTTAGCAAACAATACACCATCATCCAAGCCAAGTGCCATTCCCTTTGGAGTAATCTCTGACACCGAGCCATCTGCACTTTTGAACAGCATAGCCGGATTATGGCCAGCCCTTGAATGAGTAATGGTATTACTGTTGTAATCAATAACTCCGTAAATCATACTCACAAATGATTGTTTTTCAATTGTGCGATAAAGAAGTCGATTTACTTTGTACAGAACCGTGGAAGGCGAGGTTTCTTCTTCGGCATGAGCTTGCAATATACCTTTTGTTAAGGTCATATAAATTGCGGCTCCTACACCCTTACCGGAAACATCCCCTATCGCAATACCAATTTTATCATTAGCCAACGGAATATAATCGAAATAATCACCACCTGATTCCAATGCCGGCTCACTGATTCCCACCACTTCGTAACGTGAGATAGTAGGAATTACCTTAGGTAATAGACCCAATTGCACTTGTGAGGCAATTTCTAATTCGCGCTTCAAAACTTCGCGTTCGGATATTCTAAGAATGTGCGATGGAACTCCATAATCATCTATCACAAAGTCTTCGTTCTTGTAAATACTCATTGCATATAAAAAGAAAGGGAACAATAAAGCAAGTGCAAGAATTGCAAAGTGCAAGTATGCCGCACTATGTGAAACTGATAATAACGCTGAAAACTCAGCAAGAACCGAGAAAAGTCCAACAGTAACCAAAGTAGTTAAAACATCGTAATTCATATAAATAATGGTTGCGGCTGAACCAAACAAAAGAGCGTAGGATATTATAACTACCATATCATCTGAGCCGGGATGATCTATGGTCAGCGGCGAGAGTAGGGTAAAGAGTACTACTGAAAACACAAATGATAATGTTTTATTTTTCCAGCGCTGGTAGGTAACAGTAACCATAAATGCAACTATGGTTATACTGGTTAATGATGCTGAAATAACCGACTGTGTTAAAATCCCCAAAGAAGGAAAAAATGTATTCCACATAGAAAAAGGCGATCGAACAGACAGAATATATGAACTGCCCTTTCCTGTTAACAATACTCCTAATAAAAAGAAAGCAGTGAATAATACAAGGGCTAAAGCTACTCCCCTGAGTGAGGATTCGCCAACCTGTCTTGAAAACCAGCGACCTCGAATATATGCATCAAAACTTTTTAACTTCTCGGGGAAGAGAGAACGTGAAAATGACTCACTCACCGCCCATGTTGTATAAAGTAAAATGCCAAAAAATAAATTTATAAGTATACCATTAAATGAAAGCGACACATACTTTAAATACAGAAGATTGAGAGTACCTATCATAATCCCTGCACCTATTTCATAATACATGTTGATACTAAAAATCAGATATATTATTATAAAAATGATAAATACTCTACCTGCCGCAGAGAGCCAGACTTCGCCTTGATGGTACTTTTTAATAAAGAGATACATCGAAAAAATTAAGTAGAGGAATACAAATATGCTCGCACTCATAAAGTAAATTGAGTACGATTCTGCAAAGCTTGAGAACGACCCTTCGGGTAAATAATAGTTCTTCTTAAATCCTCCAAACTCATCACCTTGAACATAAGCCTCTATTACTAATTTTGTGCCGTCTATTTCAAGTGGGCGCTCCCATCTAAAGGTGTAATCTGTTCTTTTTGTTTTTTGAACTGCTTGTTTTTCTGTTAATATAAAACCAGTTAGGTCAATACCTGCTTTACTGGAAAGGTTATCTTTAGCAATCTGTTCTGCGTATTCTTGAGTAATAGGGCTTACAGCAACAGAATCAGGAAGCTGCCTTTGTATATCAACCAATTCTCCCGAGCTGCCTAAATTTAAGAAATAAGCGTAGGAGTTTTCAGATCTTGGTGCCAGGGGGTAAAAAATTACGCGCCATCCATACATTGCAACAGAATCTTTTTTTTGAATCTTCTCAATACTTTCTATGCCATCGCGTGAAACAGGGTACTTAATCAAACTTAAATTAAAGCTACCATAGAGTTCGATTTTATAATTATCGGGATTAAAACCAAAATCCCGCATATACTCCTTTGCTTTTTCTCGAACCTCTGAATTAGAAGAGTTAACGGTTAAACGTGATTGAAGCGAAAATGGGTATAGTAAAGCAAGAATAGTTATTGCTACAACCGAAATTGCTAACCAGTGGATATTTTTTTCTAATCTCTTTTTCACTAAAAAACTCTGAGTGTTTATTCGTTGTAAATTTTAACATTATAAGTAGCTTGTTCTTTATTAACGAGCTTATCTGATCTAATCCACGGGTTAAGAACTCTTAATAAACGATACGTGGTTTTATGTTCCTTTGCAAAACTCACCCAGCTATCAACTTTTCCTGAAACTCTAACCGATTTTGTTTTTATTGGTTTATAATAATCTTCGTCTGATAATACAAACCCATAGTCTTCAGGATTTTTCATAATAATCTTAAGTGAGATGATGCGTGGCATATATCTTAGAGTCTCTTCAACCATATGCAAATCATAGTAGTTATCTTCACCTTGGTCGTTAACACGATTGCTAATACCAGCCACTCCGGCATTGTATGATGCCGCGGCTAAAGCCCAACTGCCAAATTTTTTGTAGGATTCTAACAAGTACTTTGCAGCAGCTTCTGTTGATTTTTCAACATCGTAACGCTCATCAATTTCATCAGTTATTCTTAAACCGTATCGTTTTGCAGCCGATTCAATAAACTGCCAATACCCAACCGCTTTGGCTGGGGATATCTCGTTGGCGAGTCCGCTTTCAGCCACGCAGAGATATTTAAAATCATCCGGCACACCATAACGCTTTAGAATAGGTTCTATAATAGGGAAGTAGCGAGCCGAGCGCTTTAAATACAAAAGTGTTGCCGAATGTCTAAATTTATTTGCGAGTAACTCCCTATCCAAACGCTCTCTCACATCAAAGTTATCCAAGGGCATTTCTTCACCGGCAAAAGTTACTTGTTGAGGAATCGGAGCAGGTACAATTTTGTATTCATCATAACCCTTGGTTGTTGATGAACGAGAAGAACCAAGAATTACGAGGAAAAGAACAGGGACTAATACCCCCATTACAAATAGCGCAACCGCTTTTTTGTTAGAACTTATAGATTGAAACATAACACTCTAAGAATTTTTAATTGTATTGTTAATCTAATAAATAACCACCAAGATTTGTGTAACAAAATTGTTACTAATACTGCTTTTTGTTTTTAATACAAGCACGGAACTTTGATTATATTGCAATTATTGATTTCTCAAGATTACCAAAAATAAGCAAGCGAAAGGGCACCCCGTGAATAATAATATTCTTTCCTGTTCAGGCACAACCATTAATAAATCTTCGGATTTATTTGCTAACTCCTTACCCAAGCGTGTTTGGGAAAAAGACTACACTCTCTGGAGCAGTTCCCCCGATGAAATAACTAACCGATTGGGCTGGTTAAATAGTATTGAAACAACAAATAAAGCACTCCCTGAGATAAACGCTTTTGTTGAAGAAGTTAAAGCCGCCGGATATACATCGGCACTCCTACTCGGCATGGGTGGTTCATCGCTTGCACCCGAAGTACTTAGATTAATGTTTGGAGTTAAACCCGGATTTTTGGACTTGAGAGTCCTTGATAGCACCGACCCGGGTGCAGTTAAAAATGCACTTGAGGCTTCCGACCCCAAAACAACTCTTTACATTGTTTCTACAAAATCCGGCGGAACAATAGAAACACTCTCCTTTGCAAAGTTCTTTTTTACAGAGGCAGTTAATTGTCTTGGCAGAGAAGAAGCTCCCAAACACTTTATGGCTATTACCGACCCGGGCAGCGGATTGCAAACCATGATGGAGCAACTTGCAATAAGAAAGATATTTATCAACGACCCCAATATTGGTGGTAGATTTTCAGCTCTTTCACTATTTGGAATGGTTCCCGCCGCTTTATTGGGAATTGATGTAAGCACTTTTTTGCAACGTGCAAAAATTGCAGCTGATGCCTCGCAGTTAAACGATTCAGGCAATTGGCCTACTGTTCTCGGCTGGGTTATTGCTCAAGCTGCCAAAGAAGGGTTCGATAAACTCACTTTTTTATTCTCTAAAGAATTTTCATTTTTTGGTGTATGGGTAGAGCAACTCGTTGCCGAAAGTGTTGGTAAAATTGGTAAAGGTATTCTGCCTGTTGAAGGTGAAACCGATTTAGAAAATTCAGATTATGCTAACGACCGCCTATTTGTAGCTATGGCTTTTGCAAACGATACCGTTGTAGAAGATTCGGTTAATTCTCTTAAAGCAGCCGGCAAACCGGTAATTCAAATTAAACTTACAGATGTTTATGACTTGGGCAGAGAGTTTTTTGCATGGGAATTCGCAACTGCTGTTGCCGGTGCTGTTATGAAAGTTCATCCTTTCGATCAACCTAATGTTGAGCAAGCTAAAATTGTTGCTCGTGCTATTATTGCCGAATACAAAGAAAAAGGTGCATTAAAAGAATTACCTCTTTCCTGCGAAGAAAACGGCATCAAGGTTGTGGGAGCTGGAGAAATTAGTTCTATTAAAGAGAGCTTGGCACATCTTACAGCAGCTTTTGTTGAGTCAACCCCAAGAAGTTATTTCTCACTACAAGCTTATGTTACACCAAATGCGGAAATTACCGCGGCATTGCAGGAGTTTAGAACCAAACTTGCAAAAAAACACAAAGCAGCGGTTACCGTAGGTTTTGGTCCTCGCTTTTTACACTCAACGGGACAGTTGCACAAAGGCGATGCGGGTTCCGGGTTGTTTATCCAATTCCTCTCAAAGCATACTAACGATTTCCCAATTCCTGAGGAAGCCGGAGAAACTGATTCCTCATTCTCGTTTGGTGTTTTGCGTAATGCTCAGGCATTAGGAGATAGAAAAGCCCTTGAAGATAATAACAGAAAGGTGCTCACTATTCAGCTTGGCGATAATCCCATTGAATCATTGCACTATCTCACATCTTTGATTTAACAAAGCGATACCATGATTATCGATGTAACTTGCGCAATTATCGAAGATAACGGAAAGATACTTGTTGCTCAACGGAAAAAAGAGAGCAGCTATAGTTTGTTGTATGAATTCCCCGGAGGAAAAATAAACCCCGGGGAAACTGAACACGAATGTATCCAAAGGGAAATCTTTGAAGAATTGCGGCTTCGTATTGCCGTGCATCAACCCCTTACTTCTGTAGAACACGGCGAGAAAGAGAAGGTGATTCGTCTGATACCTTTTATCTGTTCTGTTATCGGTGGTAATTTGGAAGTTCTTGAACACGAGCAGGTTCTGTGGGTTTACCCCGAGGAGCTTACATCTTTAAATTGGTGCCCTGCAGATATTCCCATTATGAAAGAGTATCTTGCTGTAAAGAATTTTAGTCCTACAGCAGAATTAAAAATGGTTTAAAACTAAAAAGGGTTGAGCGTTTTGCTCAACCCTTTTTTTTAATCTTTGGATCAAAGTTATTTTGATATTAAAGCACCAATACCTTTTAATTGATAGATAACCATAGGACCTGTTACACTCTTAGGGTCAAAAGTTTCGCCTGCATCTTCAGCTAAGTGAGCCATATATTCACGAGCAGCTTCTTCATCAAGTTCAATTTTATAAAGCTCACCTTCAACTTCAGCCATTTTACCCGAGGCCTCCATTGGGAAAACTATAACACCATCTTTAACTTTTATTTTAAGTTCTTCTCCGGCTTTATCGCTTTTAACCATCATCCAGCAACCGGCAGCTTCGCAAACTTTGCCAACTTCACCTTTTACAAGCACGCGTTTTCCGAGCCATGCATCGGGGTTTGACAATATATCGCTGATTTTTGTGGCTTCTTTTACCGTTATCTCAGCACCATATTGTGCTTTTTCCTGAGCATAAACATTTAAAGCAAAAGTAAATATTGCGAGTAATAAAAGTTTCTTTAACATCCTAAACACCTTATTTTTTTGTTAGATACGGACAGTGCCTGCAACCCGAATTACAACAAACGCCTCTTTTTAACAGAAAATTGGCAGTAAAAACTCGATATCCTGTTTCAGGATCTAAATACCAATCTTGGTTATTTGCAAAAGCATTTTTGTGTACTTCAAGTATCTTCGCATAATCGCTCCTTGTAGGACTACAACGCGAAGGGTGCGGTATGGGCACCTTTTTTTCTGAATTATTCATGCAAGATAGGTTTTGGCAATTAATTCTACAACTGTTTCTTTTCTTTAACCTTTATGCATCAACAAACAGTTCTCAAAACTCTATAAATTGTTTTTGACTGCCCAGTTTATGAATAACTCTACAACTTTATCAGGGTTTTCAATGGGGGTCATGTGTCCACATTCGGGCAATATGTAAAATTCACATCCGGGAATTTCTGCCGACATTTGTTGCATCTCCAATGCAGGTGTAAATTTATCATGTTCACCTACTACAGCGAGAACGGGAATAGTCATTTTGGAAAGAACAAAACGTGAATCCACTCTACCCATCATTGCGAGGAGACACCCTTTCACGCCAATTGGGTGATAAGAACAAGCGGCATCGTAATACTTCCTGTAAGTATCAGGCCAATTTTTTTGAAATGCTTCTCCAAAACAGTTGGGCATAAAGCCCTCAACATACGCTTGTACACCACCCGCATCAATAGCTTTAATACCGTTACTGCGTTTAATTTTTGCTTCTGTTGTATCTGCTGAGGCACGAGTATCGAGAGCTGCAAAAGCGGTGAATCGCTCTGGGAATAATTCCATCAACCGAAAACCAATGTACCCACCCATCGAAAGTCCGCATAAAATAACTTTTGCTTTTTCATCGAGAACAAAATTCAAAACTGAAATCGCATCTTCGGCAAGGCCATCGAGAGTATATTGCCCATAATCTATAGGTGCCTTCCCCAATCCACGTATATCATACGTGATACAATAATATGAACTCTTGAGTCTTTCAATCATTGGTTCCCACATAGTATGGTCGTAAAGAAATCCGTGAATAAATAAAATTGGTGGATTGGCAGGATCGCCATATGTAAAGACAGGAAGATCAACCTTGTTCATAATTATTTTTTTAATCCTTTTATTCGTTTTCTGAATTTGTGATGCTTAACAGTTCGATAGCAGCATCAACGGCCGCATGATTTCCGGTAATAACAATGGTATCGCCCAAGGCAATTTCATCGTTACCGGAGGGGTTGGTAATTACGGTATTTTTTCGAACAATAGCTATGATAGTAGCACCCGTTTTGTTCCGGAGATGCAACTCAATCAGCGTTTTGCCAATGTTTGCATTGCTTTCGGTAACATAAAATGTTTCCGTTAACCCTTGTGCCAAAATCTCGTCTATATGCGCAAGCCTATGAGCCGGGTCACCCGCGTTTCTGAGAATCGAATAACTCTCACCTCGCAACAATGATACCTGCTGCATGATGATATTAATTGGTATATGATAACGGCTCAGGGCTTTGCTAAAAATTTGTAACGACGTTTCGAACTCTTCGGGAATTACCTCATCTGCCCCCAACTTTACCAATCCTTCAACTTCTTTAACAAATCGTGTACGTACAATCGCAAAAATATTGGGATTCATTTCTTTGCAAAGTCGCAAAGCAAGGCGAGTTCCTTCCGAGTCGGATATACCAAAAATGATAACCTTTGCCTTAAACACATTGGCTTTAGCAAGTATCTCTTTTTTTGTTACATCTCCATAAACAATATTTTCGCCTGATTCCTTAAACCGCTTTACAGTCTCTGGGTTCAATTCAATCACAATATAAGGTATGCCTGTTTCTTTAAGAACAGTAGAAACATTTTTACCGTTAAGTCCATATCCAACAATGATAACGTGTTCATTAAGTGATGCAATGGGAATATCGGTTGATGTCTCACTAATTTTACTTTTTCGTTGAATGGCGATTTTACCGGAGAGAGAAATTGCGTAAGTAAAAAAGACGGGAGTAACTACCATTGAAATAACTGTAGATGCTGTAAAAATTATTTGTGTTTGCGAAGTGATTGCGCCCACTGCTAATCCGAGTGGTAACAATACAAAAGCAAGTTCACCAACTTGCGAAATTAAAACACCTGTTAAAAAGGAACTTCGCTCATTGTAACCCATAAGGTATGCAATTACAAAAACTATTGTCGCTTTGCCGATAAGAATAACTGTTGCAACCAATAATACCAACCCAAGCGACTCGAACACCTGCGATAAAACCACCAATAGCCCTATTGAAAGGAAAAAGATACTGTTAAAAATATCTTTGATGGGCACAATTTCCGAAATCACTTGATAGTTAAAATCTGATTCTGATATTATCACACCGGCAATAAAGGCACCTATGGTTAAACCAAGTCCAAAATGATCGGTAAGCAAGGGTATGCCAAGTACCAATAGAACAATGGTAACGGTAAATACTTCTCGCATTCTAAAAGTCGCTACAAAATAAAGTAACTTAGGAATCAAGAACCTTGCTAAATAAAATACACCCACTAACACCAATGCTGTTAAGCCAATACGTAAACCTATTTGCTCGAGGGAAAGTGTGTTGTTAGTATCAAGAACGGGTAACAACAGAAGAATAGGTATGAGCATTACATCCTGAAAAAGAGAAACTGCAACCGAAAGTTTTCCGTGTATCGAGGTAATCTCAGAACGCTCGACAAGTATTGACATTACAATAGCTGTACTTGAATAAGATATCAACAACCCCAAAAAAATCGACTCTGTAATTGGCAAGGTAAGTGCAAGTGCCGTAGTGCTTACTATAATTGTGGTTAACAACATTTGCGAGCCACCCATAGCAAATAATATTTTTCGCATCGAAAGCAATTTTTCAATCGAAAACTCAAGCCCAATGGTAAACATGAGCATTATCACGCCAATTTCAGCTAATATATGGATGTCTTGTTGAGAGGAGAAAATACCTAATACTTCGGGACCAACGAGTATTCCCGTTATTATAAAACCCACAATAGAGGAAAGTTTTAAGAGCTTGCAACCATACAGAACCGGCAAAGAAACCAGCAACGAAAGTCCTAATTTTTCAATTATGGCAAAATCGAGCATTTTAAATACCTTTTTTCACGATTCCGTTTGTTTATGCAAACACAATTCTCTAATTTTTATGATTCAAATTTAACCAACAAAGAGTTGGTTATAACTATTATTTCAGCACAAATATAACTAATTAACGATTGGAGTTAATGTATGAGCACAGATGTTGAACGCTTGAACGAAAAAAGCTTTTTTGGTTCAGTGAACAGCTATTTCGACCGTGCGGTACAATATATAAATTACCCCAAAGGTTTGCTCGAGCAAATCAAATGGTGTAACAGTGTTTACCGTATGCGCTTCCCAATTCGCCGCACCAATGGTGAGATAGAAGTAATGGAGGCCTATCGCGTTGAACATAGTCAGCATCGCTTGCCAACCAAAGGCGGTATTCGTTACAGTCTTTCCGTGAATCAGGATGAGGTTATGGCTTTAGCGGCGCTTATGACTTACAAATGTTCCGTTGTTGACGTACCTTTTGGTGGCGCAAAAGGCGGTATCAAAATTGACCCCCGCACTTACAACGAGATTGAACTTGAGCATATCACCAGAAGATATACTCACGAACTTATCAAAAAGAATTTTATAGGACCCGGCATTGACGTTCCTGCCCCCGACTACGGAACAGGTCCACGTGAAATGGCTTGGATTTTTGATACTTATCAGCAAATTAAACACGATAGTATTGATTCTCCCGGTTGCGTTACTGGTAAGCCCATTCAAATTGGCGGTATCAACGGTAGAACCGAAGCCACAGGTCGCGGTGTATTCTTTGGCGTGCGCGAAGCAGTTAGTATTGCCGATGATATGAAAAAATTAGGTATGACCACCGGTATCGAAGGCAAAAAGGTTGTTGTACAAGGTTTTGGTAACGTGGGTTATCATACCGCTAAATTCTTTGCCGAAGGCGGCGCCCGTGTTATTGCTATCGCTGAATACGAAGGTGCTGTTTACGACCCGAATGGTTTAGATATCGAAGCCCTTTTTGCTCATCGTAAAGCAACCGGTTCATTGTTAAATTTTGGCAACTCCAAAAATTTAACAAACACTTTCGAAGCTCTTGAACTTGAATGCGATATTCTTATTCCCGCAGCTCTCGAAAATCAAATTCACTCAGGTAACGCTGCTAACATCAAGGCAAAAATTGTTGCCGAAGCTGCTAACGGTCCTGTTACCCCTGAAGGTGAAAGAATTCTTCTCGATCGCGGTATTGTTATCATCCCCGATATGTATATCAATGCAGGTGGTGTTACTGTTTCTTACTTCGAATGGTTAAAAGATCTTTCTCACGTTCGTTTTGGAAGAATGGGTAAACGTTTTGAAGAATCAGCTTTCAAAAACATTGTTGATACTATCGAAACCGCTACAGGTAAAACTCTCTCAAAAGAACACAAAGCTCTTTTAATTCACGGTGCAGATGAAATTGATTTAGTTAACTCAGGTCTCGAAGAAACCATGATTAACTCCTATCACAACATCCGCGAAGAAAGAATTAAGAACCCCAATATTCCTGATTTGCGTACTGCCGCTTTTGTTAACTCGATTAGCAAAATCGCAAACTCATACATGAATTTGGGTATTTTCCCTTAATCGCTTTCATATTTATATTTACAACTGCCCCGTACTCCGGGGCAGTTTGTTTTTTACCTTAACAATAGGCAAGATGATGGATAAAGTAATTCTCAATGAAAAATTACAACAAGCAGTTCAACTACTAAACGAACAAAACATTGATATGTGGCTCATTTTTGTAAGAGAGTCATCTGTGAATCACGACCCCGCTTTGGATATTGTGGTAGGAGCGAACGTTACGTGGCACTCAGCTTTTATTATTGAAAAAACGGGTGAATCAACCGCTATTATTGGCTCATTGGATTTTGAGAACATACAAGAAAAATCGCCATTCCAATACATCATTACTTACGTATCCTCGTTTGAAGAAAAGTTTGTTCCGCTTCTCCAAGAGAAGTCGCCTAAAAACATTGCGATTAATTACTCGTTGGATTCTAACATTGCCGATGGACTCAGCCATGGTATGTATATCACTCTCGAAAAACATATTAAAGATTCCGGAATTACAACGGAATTAGTCTCCGCTGAGCATATTATTGCTGCACTAAAAGGTAGAAAATCACCTTCAGAAATTGCAAATATGAAATTGGCAATTGCCGAGGCAGAAAAGATTTTTGATTCGGTTACTGAGTTTTTAAAAAATGACGACATATCAGAGCAGGATGTTGCAAACTTTGTTTTGGGCAAAGTACAAGCAGTAGGACTCGAACTTGCGTGGGACCCCGATCACTGTCCCGCCGTTTATAGTGGTCCCGAAAATGCCGGAGCACATAGTTCACCTACAACAAACAAAGTTTTAAAAGGCCATATCATCAATATGGATTTTGGAGTAAAAGTAAATAACTATTGCTCCGATTTACAACGCACCTGGTACATTCTCCGCGATGGAGAAACAGAGGCACCCGAAGAAGCGCTGCGTGGCTTTAAGATTCTCCGTGAAGCAATTGACAATGCTGCTTCGACTTTAAAACCGGGCGTCCGGGGCGTAGATGTAGATACAGCAGCACGTACACATATTACAGAAAACGGATACGGAGAATACAAACACGGACTTGGTCACCAGGTGGGCACAAACGTTCACGATGGTGGCGTAGGACTTTATCCCGCATGGCCCCGTTATGGCAACTTACCGATGCGCCTGATCGAAAAAGATTTGGTATTTACTATCGAGCCGCGTCTCTTTGTTGAAAATTACGGTACGGTTACTGTAGAAGAAATGTATGTGGTAACCGAAAACGGTTGCTCACCCATTTCGCAACAACAAAAAGAACTTTGGTTGGTTTCAAGGGGATAATGTGAATATTGTTTCTGCTATAGGTTCAAGATTTATTTCAGTAGTTGCTGAGGTTGGCGAAGTATCCATTCTCTTTGGCAAAATTCTTCTGAACTTAAAATCCATCGGCAAAAGCAGAAAACTTGTCTTTTATCAAATGGAGCACATTGGCGTTAACTCGCTACCGCTCGTAACCATTATTGCTTTATTTACCGGAGCCGTAACTGCGTGGCAAGCAGCTTTCCAATTAAAGGGTATTGCTCCCCTTTCATTTTTGGGTGGCTCAGTTGCCCGAGCAATTGTTACTGAGTTAGCACCTGTA